>JAMOAX010000141.1:0-7458 GCA_039908555.1 Magnetococcus sp. DMHC-8 | reverse complement strand
TTACCGCTCGTGGCCTGCTCAAAGCCAAGGAACAGCTCGATATATTGAAACTTCCAGAAGCGGAGCGGTTGGCCTATGAGCGTTACAAGGATGACCTGCACTATCAGGCCAGCATGGTGGAGTCCACATATGGCTACGGCAAGATGGAGGGACGCAAAGAAGGCCGACAGGAAGGCGAACAGATCGGAGAGGCAAAAATCCTGACTCGCCAATTGCAAAGCCGGTTCGGCGACCTACCCATATGGGTTAACGAAAGGATCTCCAAGGCCGATCCCCCTGCTCTGGAAGAATGGGGGATCCGGGTTCTGGACGCCACCACCCTGGACGGGGTGTTCGCCGACAAGTCGTGACGTGACTCCGCAGACGTTTTATGCGTCTCTCGCACCGCTTGACACGTCGGCCTCGATGTCGGCCAGCACCCGTTTGGCAAAATCCGTGTAGGTCCTGCCCCGGCAGACGTTCAAAGGAGATTGGGGCGGACGCTGTTGCAGCAAACAGGTCCGCATCTCCTCTTTGGTGCGATACCAAAGGCAATAATCGTCCCAGTGGGGCTGGATCGCCCGATACCGGCAGTCGTAAACCACCGGCAGGGCACCGCAGGCGGTCACCTCCGCCAACCGCAGACTTTGCAGGTCAAACGGATGGGGCACCAGGGCATACCGGGCCTCATTGTACACGGTGGCCAACTCGGGCGAGCCAAACGGCAACCGGCCCTTGAAAAAAGGCTGTACAGCCGCATTGGGTTCCCATTTGTATCCGTAGATCTCCACTTCCATGCCCAGTTCACCAGACAGCTCGCACAACCAGCGCGCCGACACATTGCGCACCACATAGGCCCACATATGCATGTAGATGTCCGGTTTGCTGAAGGGAAAGCGGTCGGCCAACCGGTCCAGTTCCGCTTCGGTCAGGGGCTGTCCGGCCTCAAACAACTCTTCCAGGATGGCCAGCAGTTTGCCACAGTTGGGAAAGGCGCCGGGAACATGGCCAAACCCGCCTCCCGCCAGCACCGCCTTGTACTTTCTCTCCCGGCCTTGATCGTGGAACACCTGATCATCATAACAAAATCCATTGCGCCGCACCGTCCGGGCCCCGGACCGGTACAGCAACTGATCAAACTCCTCGGCCAGCGAATAGATCAGGTCCCGCGGCCGCCAGGCAACGGGCGTGCCGGCAGAGATGAGCGGCACCAGGTCCTGAAACCACAGCACCTTGAACACCTCGGGATGGACCTGCAACAGACCGGCCGAGTGCCAGTCAAAGTTGGCGTTGATATCCAGGACGACATGGGGATTGAAATCAATGAGGGCCTGCTGCCACCGGGAAAACCCCAGCACCTCCCAATCGTCGGTCTCCGCCCACCTCTCTTCCGAAAAAAACTGTACCTCGCAGCCCGCCTTGGCAAAGCCCCGGGCATACCCGTTGGCCAGTGACCAGAAACCGGGACGGTGGCGGGTGGCCGGCACAAACACCCGCAACGGCTGACCCGGCACAAATACGGGCCGGATGGACCGGCAGACCGGCGCCAGCCGGTAGGCCTCCTGCAGGCGGACCTGCTGGGCATTGTCCAGCACCGCAATGAGCCAATCGGCACTGGCCTGTTCTGCCGCCGTACCGGGATCAAAGTTGACATCCTCGGGCAGGCGCTGCCGACTGGTGGCAAAAAAGGCCTCGGCGCGCCGTTGTTCGTCCGGCACGGCGATCAGGTTGGGGGGGGCCTCCGGAAACGGGATGCCCGGGTGATAACAACAAAAATGGGTGCCCTGCTGCACCGCCTGCCAGGCCCGGTCCCGGTCGGCATAAAAGGTGTCCGCCACGGGCGGGGCCTGCAGGTCAAGCCGACGACCAGCATGGTAACTGGCCAGCCTTTGGTGATAGCCGACCCGGTACAACATGCCCCGGGGATAGACCGTGCCCAGGTTGACCACCCGGTACAGGGCCTGGGCCAGCAGGGTATGGGCCATCCCGCAGGCCGGGTCCAGTTTGATGGCCTTTTGCAGCTCTGTGGCGGCCTCGACGGTATTCCGCAACTGCAAATGCAACTCGCCAAGCTGGCACAGGGTCTCCACCTGGTCGGGTTGCACCCGGTCCAGGCGCTGAAACTGCTCCAGGGCCTGGTGCAGGTTGCCTTTTCTCTTCCATAACACACCCAGATTTTTCAACAAATCCGGATGGTCAGGCAAACCGCGCAACGCATGGTCAATGCGTTCGATGGCCGCGTCCAGCTCGCCGCGCCGTGCGCAGATGAGACTGGTCCAGTGCAGCATTTCCGGATTGTCCGGATCGACACGCAGCAGGGCTTCGCACAAGGTCCAGGCCTGGTCCCAGTCGCCCCGGGCCAGACTCTCCCTGGCTTCGGCTACCAGGACGGATACGGGCCGGGTTGCAGTACTCTCTTCCACCATCCTGACTCCTCTTGCCTGATAAAGGCATTGATCATCGTTTTGTCCGGCAGCAAGTCCGGTCCCGCCGGCTTGCCTGCGGCGCATGCTGAAAAGGCCACAGCAAACAGCGGCTGCAGCTTTTTTGAAAAGCAACGGCAACAGCAAAGTCCCAGGGCGCTGCCCTGGACCCGCCAGGGGGGTGACCCCCCTGGACCCGCAATCCCGGCACGGTTCCCTGGTGATAAACAACCGTCACACCCACCCGGCCACCCGTTTGCGTCAACCGTTGTCCATTATCCCGCCCACGACCCGCCGGCGTCAACCGGTCCTGCCCTCCGGCACACCGTCAGCCGCCAGATGTTGCCGGATCTGGTCCATGATGCGTTTCGCAAACGCCGCATAACTCCTGCCCTGGCAGAGGGTGGCAGAGGGTTGCATGGGAGTCCCGGTCAGACAGGCACGCAGCTCCTCCCGGGTGCGAAACCAGAGACACTGCTCATCCCAGTGGGGCGGTTCCGCCCGGTATCGGCAGTCATAGACGATGGGAATGGCACCACAGGCCGCCACCTCCATCAATCGCTGGCTGTGCAGATCGAAGGGATGGGGCACCAGGGCATAACGGGCCGAGTTGTACACGGCGGCCACTGCGGGTCCGTGGGGCAACTCCCCCCTGAAAAAGGGGCGCACCAGCGGGTCCGCCTCCCAGTGACGTCCGTACACCTCCACCGGCAGATCCTCCGCCAGACTGCACAGCCAGCGTACCGACTGATCCCGGATGACATAATGCCACAGTTGCCAGAACAGCACATCCCGCGGATAGGCATACTGTTCGGCCAGGCGGGTCAGCAGGGCATCGGTCAACGGCTCCCCCGCCTCGAACAGGCCGGTCAGAACCTCCAGTACCGCACCGGTCTGCGGATGATCAGGCAGATTCTTGCGGTAGGAAATCGCCACCACCACCACCTTGGGCTGGCGTGGTTGACCCTGGTCGCAAAAGACCTCGTCATCATAACAAAATCCCTGCCGCTGCACCCGGGGCGCCCCGCATCGATACAGATCGTCGTCCAGCAGGCGGTCAATGGCATAGATCAAATCCCGCTCCCGCCAGGGGAGAGGCTGACCCGCCTTGAGTGCCGCCATGCGATCCTGCCACCAGGTAATGTTGAACACCTCCGGCGGCAGGCTGGCATTGTTCAGATGGTTGATGTTCACCACCACGTGGGGATTGAAGGTCGCCATGGCCTGAAGGCGATGATAACCATCCAGGGACTCCCGGTCATCGGCCTCCCGCACAAACAGCACCTCGCAACCCTGTCGCCGGAATCCCTGGGCCAGATCCCGGGCATTGTACTGCATCACCGTCGTCATTCTGGAGGTGCCCACATGCACCCGCCAGGGTTGGTCGGGCACAAATACCGGTCGGTTCTGTTGACACTGTTCCAGCCATTGGCTGGCCGCGTGCAACCGGGCGAGCCGGGCATCGTACAGGCGGTTGACGATATAATGGGCCAGCTGCCGCTCCTCCTGAACGGCGGGATCAAACGCAATGGCCGTGGGCGCGGAAAACCGCGAGCTGCGGAAAAACCCCTCCAGCGCCTGGGGCGCCACCGCCACGGCCACCAGATTGACCGGCGCATCCGGCCAGGGCTCGCCCGGATGATAACACATTTGCAGACCACTGACCGCAACGGTCTCCGGCACACGCTGACCCTGGCGGGCCGTCGCCAGGGCCTGACGCCGGTCCAGAAAAAAGGTGTGCTGCACCACCCGCCCGGACCCGGGCAGCTGGCCGGCATAATGCCAGGCCAGTTTTTGATAAAAATCGAACAGCAACTCCATCCCCGACAGGGCACGCAACGCCAGGGCCAGCCACTGGTAGGCCGGGGCATGTTCCGGGTCCAGGGTGATGGCCTGTTGCAGGGGCACCACGGCCTCCTGCTCCCTGTGCAACTGCAACAGGGCCTGTCCCCAGTTGGCATAGGCCTCGGCATAGTCCGGCTGGAGGCGCGTGGCATCCTTGAAACGCTCGATGGCCACGACAGGCCGGCCCGCCGCCAGCAGGGCCAAACCCAGGCTGTGGATCAGGACGGGATGGTCCGGACAGCTCAGCAGGGACTGACTGATGCGTTGTATCGCCAGTGCGGGTTCGCCCTGCTCCAGGCAGAGCAGACCGGCCAGATGCAACACCTCCGGATGGCGGGGATGGGCCACCAGCAACTGCTCATACAGTCCACCCGCCTGCACCAGGTCTCCCTGGGCATGGTGCTGTTTGGCCACGGCCAACCTGGCGGCCAGCTGGTCCGGACTGGATGGCGGCAGTGTCATGGTCTCTCCTCTCGGCTTTCAGCGTGCAACCCAGGCAATCCGGCGATTGGGCCATGGCCTGCAAAAAATCGGCCCATGCCGAAAATTTTCTCAAGCAGGCGCCCGAACAGGTCGATATGAAAGGCATCGGTCGTACTGACCG
This sequence comes from Magnetococcus sp. DMHC-8, assembly GCA_039908555.1. GTDB lineage: Bacteria > Pseudomonadota > Magnetococcia > Magnetococcales > Magnetaquicoccaceae > Magnetaquicoccus. The sequence continues at coordinate 2,607 of JAMOAX010000141.1, read as the reverse complement.
GCGGGAGCGCGGATCTGCTCCCTGCGCCTCGTCTGCTCACGGGTCGGGTTGACCCTGTAAAACAAGCAACCCACGATCACCCAGGGATGGAAACCGTTTGCACCCAACAGGGAGGTTTCAATGATGAAACCGTCTATCTTGCCTCTCCAGCAATCATAACAGCAAAAAACCGTCCAGGTGCCGGCTGGTCCGAGCGGCGTCGTTCCATGTTTCCTGTCGCCCACGCGACGGGACGGTCGATTATTGGAGAACCATCATGCTGAGTCATCATGCACCAGGGGCGTGCCACGTGCCACGCCTGTCCATCGTCTCCCGGGCCGGTTGCCTGCCGACCGAAGGGCCGGTTGCCCACGGTCCCGGGCTGTCCCGCCCGCCAACCGGAGAGCAGCAAACAACATGCCAGCGACTTGAGACCGTCGTGCGCACGCTGTCTGCACTGACCCGCAAGACGGCCGCCGCCCGCCGACGTCTTGATGCGTCCCATCACACCCTTGCCAACCAGGATCTCTGACCATGGCCATTACCATTACCAGCAATGCCTCTGCCCTGCGCTCGGCCCATACCCTGACCCGGACCACGGGTGCGCTGAATCATGCGTTTGACCGGCTGGCCTCGGGCTTGCGCATCAACCAGGCCAAGGATGATGTCGCCGGCTTTGCCATTGCCACGCGCATGGAGACCCGCATCCGGGAACAAAACAAGGCCATCCAGAACGTGGGCGATGCCATCTCCATGACCCAGATCGCCGACGGCGGCCTGCAGGGTGGGGCCCAGATCATGCAGCGCATGCAGGAACTGGCGATCCAGTCGGCCAATGACACCTACGGGGCCACCGACCGCCAGTCGATGGAAGACGAATTCAACCAACTGAAAACGCAACTGCAACACCTGGCGGACCATGTCCAGTTCAACGGACAGAAGCTGCTGGACGGCTCGATGAATGGCAGAAAGATCCAGATCGGCGGGGCAGAAGACGCCACCGGCATGCTGGAGTGGCTGTCCGTGGACGGCAACCAGGCCCAGTTGACGCAACGGGAGGCTGTCTACAGCGCCTGGTGGGCCACGCAGGGCGGGACGGTGCCGACCCCTTCCATTCTGACTCAGGAGCAGGCCGAACAGGCCATCGGTGCCATCAACGATGCCATCACCAACGTTGCCACGCAACGCACCCGCCTGGGTGCCTTTGAGAGCCGTCTGCACAGTATCCAGGACAACCTGATGCAGGCTACCACAGAGGTGACCGCCGCCCGTTCCAAGATTCGGGATGTGGATCTGGCCCTGGAGTCGGCCAATCTCGCCTCCCGTTCCATCATTCAGAATGCCACCACCGCCGTCCTGGCGCAAGCCAATCAGCAGCCTGTCCTGGCGATGAAGCTGCTGGGATAATGGCCGGGTATGGGATTCGGGGGGGACGATGCATCGTCCCCCCGGCAGGCAATCGCGGACAGGCAGGGCCGCCATCCGGCCCGGACGCGGTGCGGCGTGGCGGGCCGTGCCGCGTTGGCCGGCTGCCGGTCTGGCTGCTGTGCGGGTGGTCCCTGTTGCCCTGGGCGGCCCTGGCCGGTCAGGGAGACAACACTCCGCTGACAGACCGGCTGACCCCCTCCCTTTTTACCGACAATCGGCCCGTGGAACAGGATGGCAGTGGGCGTACCGCGCGACTGGCGCGACTGGTCCAGCAGCATCATGACCAGCGCCAGCCGACACCGACCGGCTGGGCGGACCAGGTCAAGGCGTTGCGCAACCTCTCTCCCCTGGAGCAGTTGCGGGCCGCCCATCTCTATGTCAATCGCCGCATGGCCTATGTCGACCGGGGTCAGATCTGGAAAACCCCGCAGGAGGCCTTCGCCAGCGGCGGGGTGTGTGTGGAGTTTGCCACCAGCAAACTGCTGCTGCTGCGGGATGCCGGTTTTCCCGAAGCGGCCATGCGGGTCATCACCCTGCGCCCCTTGAACCCGAACGGCATTTTTCACGTCATTCTGCTGGCCCGCCTGCCGGACGGGTCCATGTACGTCCTGGATTCGCCAGACCGGGCACAGTCGGCGGACATTGTCCCACTGGCCTCCTATCGGGAACGGATACGCCCGGTGGTCTGGTCGGGCTGGAGCGGCGGGTTCAGCAGCAATGATCACCCCCAGACAGGTCCGGTCGGCTCCTTCGCCCCTGCCCGGCACACCGCCGCCCAGCGGGATCGTACCTCCCTGTTTGCCTCCGGGGACCGTCTGGTGGACATTGCTGCCGATCTGCGGGTGGTCCGTCCGGGAGAACGGCCCCTGACCGAGGCGGAACGGCGCCGCTTGGCCCTGCTGCGCCGCTACTACCACGCCCCCACCGAGGAAAACCGCCGGCCACTGACCCAGGCCGAGGTCTCAAAACTCCATGGCATCCGCGCCAAACTGGACCGGGAGGATTGGGTCTATCGGCGGCCTGACAGGGAACGGATCAACACCTTCGTCGATCAGTGGCTCAGTCGGGCCGATTAGTGGCCTTGATCACCGTTCCGTCTGGCAGGGTGCCCAATCCCGCCAGTTTGCCTGCGGCGCATGCTGAAAGCGCCGCAGCAAAAAGCAGCTGCGGCTTTTTTTAAAATCAACGGCAACAGCAACG
>JAMOAX010000140.1:0-7480 GCA_039908555.1 Magnetococcus sp. DMHC-8 | reverse complement strand
TGTTCAGGATCGGTTTGGGCGGACGGTGCACCGGCATCGGGGGGGGGGATTGTTTGTTGTGTCATCAGGATGTGGACCGGGGTGATCTGCCGACGCAGGAGCCGGGTGGGCATTTGGGTCGTGAGGGGGGTACATCGACGTTTGGCCGTTCTGTGTTGGACCCGGTGACCATTTATCAGGTGACCAATCTGATGAAGGGGGTGGTGACGCATGGGACGGGTCAGATGGCCAAGCAGTTGCGGCGTCCGGTGGCGGGGAAGACGGGGACGACCAATGGGTTGCGGGATGCCTGGTTTGTTGGGTTCAGTCCTTCTTTGGTGGCGGCGGTTTGGGTGGGGATGGATGACAACAGCACGTTGGGTTACAAAGAGACGGGGGGCAAGGCGGCCCTGCCGATTTGGGTGGAGTATATGGGCAAGGCACTCAAGGATATTCCGGCCACTGATTTTCCGGTGCCGAGGGGGGTGGTATTGGAGGAGATTGATGCGGATACGGGGGCACCGGCCACAGAGGGCACCCGTTCCCGGGTGATGGAGGCTTTCCGGCAGGATCAGCGGCCCATCTCCTCCCAACCCATGGACGCGGCCACGCCCGATGCCGGTGCGGCATCGCCGGTGGTGGGGGATGGATTTTATTGATACGCGCTGGTGCTGGAAGGGAGGGATTGACAATGGCGGCAACATACTTTATGGTGCCCCACTCCCTGATGGTACGGGAAAGTCTGACGAGGGCGGTTAGCTCAGCGGGAGAGCACTACCTTGACACGGTAGGGGTCACAAGTTCGATCCTTGTACCGCCCACCATTAAAAACAAATACTTACGGCCACTCATAAGGTGGCCGTTTTTGTTCCAGCAATCAAATAGCAATCAACTGGGGAAAATCCAGCAATCAGCAATCCCCCACCATGCCCCCCGCTCCACCCGGCAACCCTGCCCATCCAGAGAGTCACCCGACGTCACCGCATCACCCTGGAGGGTTCCACCGCCTTCCAGGAAACTGTTGGCAGTATCCGGGGAGTCCCGATATAGTGCATGGGATTGTCACTGAACGGAGAACCAGCAGATGAAAGACACTCTTCGCAATTTCATCCGGGGGATGGGCAGCGTCTTCAACATCTATCCTGGCCCGGCAAGCCTGCCTCCTGAGTTGCGCCGCTATCTGAACCAACCCAAGACGGTGGAGGAGGCTTTCATGGCCGATGCCAACGCCATGCGCCGGGATTGGGAACGGGTAGGTGCATCCCTGCGTCACTCCCTGCGTCAAGTTGGGGAGTAGTCTGCCCGGTCGGGTGGAGTCGTCGCCGATCCCCTCCAGGGTGGAGACCTTCCCGGCCTGGTCGGGGTGGAGTCGCGGGAGTCTGGCCCGGTCCGGGGAGGGGTGGCATCGCGCGCGTATCGGGAAACGTCTGCCTTGCCCCGCGCGCAAAACCCAACTGTGGTAAATTTGTCACTCCCCCCGGGTAGCCTCGCGCGCGCGCCTGCGCGTAGCTGGTGTATTCACCCAGGAGAAAGTTATACAACGGTTATACAATTCAGTTCAGCGGCGGCACCGGAAGCAACCCATGTCTCAGGTTTGCTGCACGCATTTTTTTCCACGAATCGCCAAGAGTGTCTTGGCACTTGCCGAGGTACAAGCAAATCAGCCTGCCATCCTTTTTGCGGTAAGCGCGCAAATAGCCAAGGCGGCAGCGTACCAGGTTCCAACCCAACATTCGCCGGATTTCCCCTTGATAGATAACACCGCCATCTTCCCATTCGTACAAAAACCCGGCCATTTACTTTCCTCCTCACTCTTGGCGCACCGCTACCGCTGCCTGCCCACCGGAACTTACGGGCGGGGGCGGGCAGATTTCGGCGGGTTTGGAAACGAGCAGCCAGCATAAAATGATAATCTCGTTCATCGTCTTTCCCTGTCGTTGTCGTCATGCACCTGTGGCGCGCCCAATGGCCGTTCCTGCTGCCGGTAAGCCGATTGCCTGCCAGACGCATGGAAACCCTGCTGCGTGGCCTGCAAGGCCGCCTGTGCTGGGTATGGCAGTAGCGGTGCCGCTTGCGCCTGTTGCCCGTCAGGTTTGGGGTGTCGCTCCGAGACGAAGATATTCCATTGGGGGTCTCCCCCCGGTGGGGTGTCGTTTGATGGAAGGATCAGCAGCTTGAAACTTCCGAAGGTGCCCAGCATGTAGTCAGTGCCTTTTGCAGAACGCTTTTGATAGAGAACACCCAGTTTGACTTTTGGTTCAGGGGGATATTGGCTCATTGTTGAAACTCCTCGAAAATCAATCGTTGTTCACGGGTAAAGATTTCACCCCGCCGCAGCCGTTGCACCGCCCGGTTCCGCCCGACCAGGAATGTGGCCGCGCTCTGTGTCAACTCGACCAGTTCCACGCCAGTCCCAGCCATGGCCAGCAGCAGGCCCATGCAATCCGCCCTGGTAATCGGTGCGGCGTGGTGGCACCCGAACACCTCATGGACCGACCAGCCCAACTCTGACGCCTGACGTGCCCACCGATCAGCGAACACCCCAGCCGCGTCGATGATTGCCCGCCACTTTTGCGGGGGGAACTCCGGCGGTCGCTGCATGGTGCAGATTCGCGCCAACCCCTCCGCCCATTCAAGAGGCAATCCGCCGTCAAACTCGCAGATGGCGGCACGCTCCTGGTAGGCATCATCGTCCAGGTCGGTGACTTGGGTGGTGGCCGCCGGTGCCACTGATGCAGGTGGCGGTGCCGGGGGAGGGTTGCCCCCCGCAACTGTCGCTGGTGCCGGTGCCGCCGGGTAGGTTGGCAATGATTCCCCTCCAGGTATGATGCTGTCCGCCGTTTTGAAGCGGAACCGCTTGGGTGTAGAGTCGCCTGTCGCCATGTCGCCAGTAGATATAAGGTAAGGTAACATTATTCTCTCACTTACTGGCGACATGGCGACAAGGCGACAAACAACGCGGGATTGACCTGCCATTCATCCTTGGTGAGATGCTTTCTGACAACACCTTGCTCGTGCATCTGGTCAAGGACAAGTTCAACCTCGCTGGCGTACCGCAGTCGTGGCCGCAGCCCATCGCGCAACACGTCCCGAATCGTGACGGTTGGGCGTTTGGTCTTTTTCAACCAGTCAACTAAACGGTGAGCGTCTGATTCGGCGGCTTGGGTGGCATCCCGAAACCGGATGGCGGTTTCCAGAAAAAATTCTGCGAGTGACTGTGCAGACTTCCACGTTGCCAGAGAGACTTCTGACTGGTCAACCCGCAGGTAGTCGGGGTGTTCCAGCAGGTGCAGGATAAGGGCGATTTTGACCGCTTGTGTGACTGCTTTTGCTGCGATATCCCGACAAGATTCGAGTTCCTGCCCGTTGCCCATCTCGCTCTCGACGACGTTGTGCCACTGCCGACGTGCCTCCTTCGCTTCAATTCCCAGCTTGGCGAGATGCGGAATTCTGCGGCCTGTCATTGAATCGACCGGCCTCCTTGTATCCAAAAACCCGGTGATCGTGCGATAATACCCCATCATGGCGGATTCATTCAGCCCGGCCTCGTCCGGTGCCTCGAATCTGGTCCCAATCAAAGACCTGGGTTTGACTGGCAAAATCCGAGCGACCAAACCAGACTCCCGCAGTGCGGGATGGCACAAAACATCCTGGAATTTGTCTGGCTGAACCATGACGCAAACATTCAGGCACGGGTTGGTAATTGCCAGATCCTCAGCCCCTGTTATTGCATTACCAACCCGGTCGCGGGTGATCGAATCCCCGGAGATGCCTGCCAAGTAAAGCCCATCTCCCGTTCGATTCGAGCCAGAATACCGCCCCAGGATTGCATCAAAAACCTGCCTGCCCTCGCCTGACAAAACGCTATACTCCCCCCCGTGCTGGTACATCTTTTGGAAAAGTTTTTCCTCCGTGGTGTCGGATGTGAAGATGCGCGGGGATGGCGGAATAATCTTTTTCCTGGCAGTCTCTTCGGCCATGCGACGAACCAGTATTGCACGTTTCTCCTCGCTGGTTTCCTTGGATGCCTGCCGTTTCATGCTGGCCAGCAACGAATCGACAACAGCATTTTCTGCCTGCACCGTCGCAACCTCTCGGCTGTAGCTCTCGTTTTGATCATCGGCCCAACGTTCAAGGGGAGATGTCATGATCTTGAAAACCGGAGACTTGCGTTCGCCGGAATCAGCGATAATGCTGAAAAACAGCGAGGGGTGATGATACAATCCTGGTCGCTCTTCAATACGAGCATCCTTGCCAATAGCGGTTGCAGCCACAGCCAGACCAACAACTGCGGGAGATGCAACGTCCGTTTTGGTGAACAAGGCAGCCGACTCGACGGCAGATAACAATGCAGCAGGCAGGCTATTCGCCGGGAATGGGGCTGGAGTATCGTCTGCCTGTTGCAGGTTCAGATCCGGCCACTCGTCGGCTTGGAGTTGGTCATCACCTGGGGGAGTCGCCCCCTGGATAGCATCGAACACCCGCCCCGGCCCATAGGCCGCAGTCGCGTCGTTGAAATCAGATGACCCGCTCATGCCGCCGCCTCCTCTTGATCGAAGGTGGGGAAGGCCAGCCGTGCCCGTGCTGCCAATGCCGCTTCACGTCCATGGCGTAAACCAGGGTTACCTGGGGTGCCAGTGTCATTATCTGCGGCAATCACCATGTCAATCGTTGGGAACCTCCGACGCGCCTCGACGGCAACTGCCTTCAGGTTTCCGCAATCGAAGCAAACCAGTACCGGGAAACCTGTCGCCACATGAACAGAGCAGCCAGTGGCATACCCCTCGACCAAAACCAACGTCCCGGCTTCATCAATGCCGCCGATCAGGAAAAAGAGCCCCTGCTTGCGACCGCCGAGGAGGAAATCTTTATCCCTGCCCAATGTCTCCACCTTGGTGGGGAAGATGCCCTGGAGATTCCAGAGATAGCCGTCCCAGTCCCGCATCGGCACCAGCAGAACATCCTCGATCAGCAGAGTCTGCCAGCTCCCAGCCTCGTCCCGGATGCGCTTTTCCCATGTCGGGGCGACCCTCAACCCGTATGCGCGGACACGCTTGCGCAACAAGTGGGCGTGGCCATCGGTGGCCGGGTATGCCCTGGCCCACTTTGTAACGGCCAGAGTCTGCACACTGCGGTGCCTCCTGTACTCTTCCTGTTGCCGGGCCATCCGGTTGGCTTCTATGCGCTGCTGGATGACCGCCAGTTCTCCGGGGACCATTCGGTCACGAGTCTTTGCGCACCATGACCCTCTGGTGCCGGTTCGCCAGTGTCCGAATACACCGCTTGCTGGCGGGTCCAGGTGCAGAACATACCAGCCGTCCCGTTTGCCTGCCCGGTCGCCATCTATGCGGCAACGGTGCAGCCTTCCGTCCGGGTTGATCGGGTCCGGCGTTTCAAGACCAGCCCCGGCCATTGCCTGGCGAAACGCATCCTCCAGGTTGCATAGCTCTTGCCTCCATGGTCGGAACGCGGTAGAATTGCCATCGAAATCGCGTCGTTGCCTTACTTCTGAACCCCACCCAGTTGGCCCTGCGGTGGGGTTTTGCATTGTATCCATCAAGGCTACCGACCCCCTTCAACAGCGACGGCTTTCCGGGGTCTGCCCCGGCGGCTCGCCGGTTTCGTGGTAGTCGCTCGGTAGCTTCTGGAATCGGTGGAAATTGATGGCAGATTACCCCCTTCACTGGTCGAAGCGACCGACCGTGAGGCAACCCATGCCTCCAGGTCGGACAGCGCGTAGACCACAGCACGACCCAGCAGGGAAAAACGTGGTCCCCCGCCAGTTGTGCGCAACTTGTCGAGTAACGATTTTGAAACACCAGTGTAATCCGCAGCGGTTTGTACCCGGACAAATGCTGGGGTGGTCACGGTTTTTTGGATTGGCAAGTGTTGCGGGATATTGAATTGTGCAGTCATTGAACAACCCCTTGAAACATTGAACGCCTGCCGGATAGCTTTTCCGACAAGCTGAAATGTCATGACAAGCAGTATTATCAAGGATGCGCTACACGGTGTCAATCAACAATTGATGATTATAGTTGTCTAAATATAGGTGGGCGGATATTTATCCAGTCACGGATATTTATCCAGTCACGGATATTTATCCGCAAAGAACATCTGATTCTGGATCTTCCATGTAGAGAAGTTCCTCGTAGTCTCCATCCCGATAAGCCATGGCGGCTTTCAGGTTTTGAGTGTATTTTTTGCTGTTGGGTGTTTCCCCTCGTCTGCTTGGCTCAGGGTATAACACCCGGATAATTTCATCTTTGGCAGCTCCCGCGTCTCGCGCGTCCAAAAGCCTCAGATATAGAGGGAACTTTTCCGTGTTTGGTTTTGGGTCGAAGGGTTTCAAATTTCCGTCCGCCTCCGCTCGCTTTCTGGCCTTGTTCAATTCTTTCTTGGCCTCTTCAATCTGCCAGTTGATAGGGATTGTAAGATCGAACATGATTTTAACCCATACGGGGGCGGTAGCCGGATGGAACTTCTTGTCTGGATGGTCGTACCGGATACTCCTGTTTAGCTGGATGCATGGGAATTCCACTAACGGCTTACTTTCTTCTGAAGTCACTTCTAAAGTCACGATATACCCGATCCCAAAAGATCGAAAATCCTTTAGACCTACCATGTGTCGGATAATGCGAAGATCCAATCTTTCCGTGGAGGGAAAATGTTCTGTCCTTTTTTGGATGAAAGGGTTTCTCATTGCAAACTCACTCGCCCACCGCCGCATAGATGTTTCCCCCGGCTTTGGGTAAGCCGATTCATCCCGCCAGTCCTGCGTGTAAATTCCTCGCTTCAATGTGTCGTTCATTATTACATTCCTTTATGGTTTAGTTTGGCCAGGGGACTGAATGATTCTCATTTTCCGTAGGCCGACGTAGGCCGGGCATTCGGTGGTCAGCGGTAGACTTCGCGCCGATTTGCTACTTCCAAGACCAACACCAGCAGTTTCTGGTCTCTGACTTGGTAGATGATGCGGTAGTCGCCCTCCCGGACGCGGTAGGTGTCCTTCATCCCGGACAACTTGACGCAACCATCTGGACGGGGATCTGCTTCAAGCCTGCGGATTGCCCGGATGATGCGGACCTGGGTTGGTGCCTCCAGTTTGCGTATCTGCCTTTGTGCCAAGGGAAAGAGGGTGACGGAATGGCTCATACCTGCAATCCAAGTTCACGGACAAATTCATCCAGGGAGATGCCGCCCCCATCCCGCTCGTATTCTTCCAAGGCAAGACGCGCCGCTTCAACGTCTTGTCGGTCCTCTTCAAGCTCGCGCAAGTATCGATCTACAGCGTTGGCTACCAACTCAGAGATGGTGCCGCCGGTCTCCTCAATCACCGCTTTCAACTGCCCTTCCATGGTGTCTGGCAACGTCACGGAAAACATGATTCATCCTCCCTGGTTGGCGTAAATTTTGGCGTCGCGCAAAGGCACAACATCAGCCCTGGGGGTGCGGTCCAGGGAAGCGGCAATCTGACTGCTGATTCGGTCTGCCGCAATCT
>JAMOAX010000139.1:0-7518 GCA_039908555.1 Magnetococcus sp. DMHC-8 | reverse complement strand
GGGAAGGGGCCAGCCCCTTCCCAGACCCATCCCATTCACTTTTATTTATCAACACTGTCCCGGCTTAAGTGGGGGGCCCCAATGAGCACCCGTCTGGGCATTCTGGGGGGGGCCTTCAATCCGCCCCACGTGGGTCACCTGCGTCCGGCCCTGGAGGCCATGACGCAACTGGCGCTGGATGCGGTTTTTTTCCTGCCATCCGGCAGCCATCCCCTCAAGGAGGCCGGGCAGTTGGCCCCGGTGGCCCACCGGGTGGCCATGACCCGTCTGGCCATTCAGGACCAGAGCGGTTTTGAGTTGTGCGAACTGGATGTCACCCGGGGAGGACCTTCCTACACGATTGACACACTGCAGATCCTGACGGAGCGGTTTCCGCTGGGGGAGCTGTTTTTTTTGATGGGCAGCGATCTGTTGGCGGAGATGCACCGCTGGAAGGCGTGGCCGGAGCTGATCCGCTTTGCCCATCTTTGCCTGATGGTGCGTCCCGGGCATGCGGTCCCTGCCGGGGAGGCAGAGGTCATGGCCCATCTGGACCGTTTCCGGGTGGCAACGCCGGACAGGCTGGACCGGGCGCAACTGGGTCATGGCGGTTTTTATCTGCTGCCCGTCACGGCGCTGGAGATCAGTTCCACCCGCATACGGCAACAATTGCGCCGGGGAGAGAGCATTCGCTACCTGACCCCGGAGGCGGTGGTTGCCTACATTCAACAACATGATTTATACGGACACCATGACCAAACCTGAAGAGGATGCACTGGTACAGGCGCTCAAGGCCCATCTGGAGGACAAAAAGGCGGTGGACATCGTGGTGCTCGATTTGCGCGAGCGGGCCACGTTCACCGATTTTTTTGTGGTGGCCACGGGCACCTCCCACACCCATGTGGCGGCCCTGGCCGAGGAGGCGGACCGTTTTTTTCACACGCGGTCGCTGCGGGTGCTGAGCGTGGCGGGCCTGCCCGAGGCGACCTGGGCGCTGGTGGATGGGGGTGACATCGTGGTGCATCTGTTCCAGCGGGAGGCCCGGGCCTTTTATGATCTGGAAAAACTCTGGGCGCCCCTGCCGGTCCGGTCTGACCAGACGGCCCCGGCAGTCAAAGTGGACAAGGCCGACAAGGTCAAGAGACCGCCCAGGACAGTCAGGCCGGCCAAACCGGCCAAAGTGGCCAAACCGGGCAAGACCAGGCGGCCTTGAAACTGGTTATCATTGCCGTCGGGCGGGGCATGCCGCCGCCGGTGCGGGCGTTGGTGGCGGACTATCGGCAGCGCCTGGTGCGCCTGGGTGGTGTGGAGTGGATCGATGTGGCGGAAGCCCGGCGCACGGTCGATGATCCGGCCCATCTGCGGCTGGGTCTGCTGGCCGAGGCCGAGCGCATCCGCAGACAAATTCCGCCTTTTTCCCTTTTGATTCCCCTGGATACTGCCGGTCGTTCCCTTTCCTCTCTCCAGTTGGCCGAGCACCTGGCAGGATGGCGACAGCAGTCGGACCCGGTCTGTTTTGTGATCGGCGGCCCGGACGGGTTGCATCCCGATCTCCTGAAGGGGGCGGCCTGGTCGTTGTCCCTGGGTGCCATGACCTTTCCGCACCAGTTGGTCCGGGTACTGTTGCTGGAACAGTTGTACCGGGCCCACACCATCCTCCAGCACATTCCCTATCATCGATAACGCATTCCCGCCCTGTCCGGTGGCGGGCCCAGGCAGTCGACTCCCCAACATGGCATGATTTTTCCTTGTCCTGCGCTGTACCGTGTTCCGGTTGGCGGCGAGGGTGCCGCCGGCATCCTTGTCCCGAGCTGGCCGTGCACCTGCCAGGGTAGACCATGTATTTATTATTGATATTGTTGCTGCTGGTCTGCTCTGCCGGTGTTGCCGGAGAGGCCGTGGAGGGGTTGCCTGCTGCGCCCTCTGTTGCTGCGGGCAGACTGGCGTCGGAGCGGGAGCGGGAACGCCAGCAGTGGCAGGCGGAGCAGTTGCGTGGGCGTGAGCAGGCAGCGGCGGCGGGTGATCGGGCGCGTCGCGAGCGTCAGATGATCCTGGCCGAGGAGGCGCAGGCCCGGGCAGAGGCATTGCGACACGATGCGCAGTTCAAACAGGAACAGCAGCGCGAACGGTTGCAGGATCGGGAAGCGGCGGCCCGCTGGCGGGCATTGGATCGGCAGCAGGGTGCGGAGTGGAAGCAGGATCTGCATCACGAGGCCTCTGCACGGGCACTGAATGACCGGCAGGCCCGGGACGCCTACCGGCAATGGCGGATGCAGAGCCGGGACGCGGATGAGCGTGCCCGGCTGCAGGCCCGGTCTGACGAGGCCCGCGCCCGGGAGGAGGATCGGCGGTTGCGCCAGGAGGAGCGGTTCCTGGCGCAGCGGTTGGTGCAACAGCGTCAGGCCGATGACCGGCGGCAGAGGCTGGAGGCGGAACAGGAGGTGGTTCGTCTACGGGAGGAGGCGCAGCGTGCCCGACGGGAGCAGGGCCGGGCTGCGGTGCAGGGGGATGGGGTGGCACGGCAGGCCGACCGTCAGCAATGGACGGTTTTGCTGCAGGCCGCCGGGCAGGGCAATGTGCATGCCCAGTATCAGGTGGGGATGCGTTATTTTGCCGGGCACGGGGTGTTTCAGGATTACGGGCAGGGCATGTACTGGTTGCGGCGGGCGGCCGGACAGCAGGATGCCCGTGCCCAGTTGCAGATCGGGTTGGCCTGTCATCTGGGTCAGGGTGTCCCGCGGGATGATCTGGCGGCTTATGTGTGGATCAGTCGGGCGATGCTGGGTGGCGAGGCGCAGGCAGTGGCCCGGCGGGATGCGCTGGCCCGGCAGATGAGCCCGTCCCAGTTGGCCAAGGCACAGCGCCTGGTGGCGGACGATGCGCCGCCACCGCGCAGTGGACTCTGAGGAGATCCTGCGCCAAAAACTGCTGCGGGTCCAGGGGGGTCACCCCCCTGGCGGGTCCAGGGCAGCGCCCTGGGACTTTGCCGTTGCTGTTGCTGTTGTTTTTCAAAGAAGCCGCAGCCGCTGTTTGCTGCGGCCTTTTCAGCATGCGCCGCAGGCAAACTGGCGGGATCGGACGTGTGGCCGGACGAAACGATGATCAAGGCTGCTTGTCTTCTGCCTGCTGTGTCGACAAAGCGAATTTGACGGGTACAAGCCACTTCAGCATCGCCAGATTGCCTGCGGCGCATGCTGAGAACGCCGGAGCAAAAACCGGCTCCGGCTTTCTTTTAAAATCAACGGCAAAGGCAAAGTCCCAGGGCTCTGCCCTGGACCCGCCAGGGGGGTGACCCCCCTGGACCCGCAGCAATTTTCCAAGGCATGTCAAATCAGGTTGGTTGCCCCACTACCGGTAGGATTTGTTCAGCAGGGGCGTGATCTCCTGGGCCGGGATGGGTTTGCTGTACAGGAAGCCCTGCACGGCATGGCAGCCGGCAGTGCGCAGGACGGCCTCCTGGGCGGAGGTTTCCACCCCTTCGGCCACGGTCTTGAAACCCAGCGAGCGTCCCATGGCGATGATGGCGTTGACGATCTCCAGGCTGTCCAGATCCCCCGGCAGGTCGCGGACAAAGGATTGATCCACCTTCAGGGTGGTGATGGGAAACCGTTTGAGATAGCTCAGGGAGGAGTAGCCGGTTCCGAAATCGTCCACGGCGATCTGGATGCCCCGTTGCCGCAAGGCGGCGAGCAACTGGATGGCCTTTTCCACGTTGACCATGGCGGAGGATTCGGTAATTTCCAGTTCCAGTCGGTCCGGAAACAGTTTGGTGCTGGTCAGGATCTCTTCGACCACCCGGACGATGCTGTCGTCGCGGAGTTGCTGGGAGGCCATGTTGACGGCCATGTGCAGGTGCATATGGCCCATGTCGTGCCACTGTTTCAACTGTCTGCAGGCGGTTTTCAGGACAAAGATGCCCAGGGGGACGACCAGACCGCTCTCTTCGGCCACCGGGATGAACATGCCGGGGGAGATCATCCCCTTTTCCGGGTGGAGCCAGCGTACCAGGGCTTCAAAGCCCAGGATGGTGCCGGTCAGCAGATCGATTTTGGGTTGATAGTAGACGGCGAAGTCGCCGTGTTCCAGCCCGTCGCGGATCTCCTGTACCATCTGCAGGCGATCCTTGGCCCCTTTTTGCATTTCGTCGGAAAAATATTGATACTGGCAATCTCCCGGACTGCGGCGCATGGCGGTTTGTGATTTGGCGATCAGTTCGTCCACGTTGCCGCCGTCGTTGGGATAGATGCTGGCGCCGATCATCAGGGAGATGACGACGTGTTCCTCCATGGTGGGGACGGCGACGCTGAAAATATCTTTCAATTTTGAGACAATGTTGTCCACATCCTCCACCTTGCTGACGGCCATGCCGAGGATGAACTCATTCTGGTCCCTGGCCAGGATATCCTCGGTGCGCACCACGGCGCGCAGTTGCTGGGCCAGCCATTGCAGTATCCAGTCGCCTTTTTTTCTGCCCAGGGAGTCGCGCAGGTCCCGGAAGCCCAGGACGCCGATGGTCAGCAGGACCAGCTTTGAGGAGTGGCGTTTGGCGAAGGCCATGGCGCTGGTCAGCCGTTCTTCCAGGGCGGTGGTGGTCAGCAGGCCGGTCAGGGTGTCCCGGTCGCTGTTGCTGCGCATGGCTTCCAGGATGGCGGTAAAGATGGCCTCCGGGGTGTCCCGCTCGATACCGGGCTGGCAGGCCAGCAGGGATTGCAGGTTGCCCTCGTAGCGGGTTCCTCGCAAAAACGCGGTGAGAACCATCAGCAGTGAGGGGGCAGAGAGCTCTTCCGGTGCAGGCGAAGGTTGGCGGGACATGAAGTTCTCCTCGGTTCCAGACGGGTAAGGCATGACCTGGCCCCGGTCCGTACATCCGGCGCAGGGAATGCCGGGGCCGCATCCACGGTGCTGCGGTGGCCGTTGGGCGGCAACCTGTTGGCCAGCGCGATCACCGAACCGGGCAATGATGGCATTTTATTGGGAAGAAACCAAGTGTTTTCGGTTGTCCGACGGCGAACACGGCGTGCCCTGCCCGGGGCCATCCGTGCGTGTGCAGAGCAGGTGGAACACCGTCCGTCCCGCCTCCCGGGCCTTGCGCTGGAAGCGGGTTTCCACCCATCCTGCCGGTTCCGGGTCGAAGGGGGTGGTGGCGTCCGGGCGATGGAAGGCGGTCTGTGCCGCCAGCGCGTCGCGCATCCATTGGGCGTAGTGGGGCCAGTCCGTGGCCAGACTCAGTTGTCCACCGGGTCGCAGGCGGGTGGCCAACCGGTCCAGAAAGAGGGGCTGCACCAGACGACGCTTGTGGTGACACCGTTTGGGCCATGGATCGGGAAAATGGATAAAAACCTGGTCCAGACTGTCTGCCGGGATCGACTCCCACAACACGGCATGGATGCTCCGGGTCGCCAGGCGGATATTGGTCAATCCCTCCTGCTGGATGCGCCACAACAGGGCGGCCACGCCTCCCAGGAAGACCTCCACACCGATGAAGCGATCCTGCGGATGCCGGGCGGCCCAGGTGGCCAGGGCCTGTCCATTGCCGAAGCCGATTTCCAGTATCAGGCGGGCCTGTGCCGGATCGGCGCCCCACGCCGTCAGCAGGGCGCTCCGTTCTGTCGCCCCGGGCAGCAGGAAGTGGGGCAACAACCGTTCCAGACGTTCCCGGGCCTGGGGACCGATCTTGCCCTGTTTGCGACCCCGGGGAATCCATGTGGGGTCGGTCAGGGGATCGGCCGCCCCGGTGGCGGGCGGAAGGGGCTCAACAGGGTCCATGGCGCATCCTCGGCAAGGGGCATACATGACGGCACCGCCCTTTGTACCGCAGGAGCATTCGTCTGGCCATCAAAAAAATCTGCCCTCTTCATCCGGGCGGCTGCCCGCTGCGGAGCAGCCGCCCGATTGACCTGCCGGTTCGGCGACCGGTCAGTGGACCTGCACCGCGATGGTCCGGGGTTTGGCCTCCTCCCGTTTCGGCAGGATCACCTCCAGGACGCCGTTCTTGTAGGTGGCCTGAATTTTTTCCGGATTGGTGTTGCTGCCCAACTGGAAGGTGCGGCTGAAATGGCCATAGGCCCGCTCGATCCGGTGATAGCTGTCCCGCCTTTTTTCATCCTCGAACTGGCGTTCCCCGGAGATGGTCAGCTGATTGTTTTCGACGTGAATCTTGATATCCTGCTGCGTCACGCCGGGCACGTCGGCCCGCAGGACGATCTGCTCCGCATCCTCGCGGATGTCCACCCGCAGCGGCCACTGGGTCATCATGCCGCTGGCCTCGTCCCACTCCCGCTCGAAGAGCCGGTTGATCTCATTCTGCAGCACCCGCGCGTTGCGGAAGGGGTCATAATTGACAAGCATGGCCATGGTCGTTCTCCTGATGGTTGATTCATGGAAGGTGGTATGATCCGGTCGGTGGTGCGCACCGGCCTTACCCGGGCAGATAGGGGGTGACCGCTCCCCCGCAAGGGGCGCAAAAAAAAATGTGCATCCCCCTTGCAACCCGTGCCGGCTCTCCCTATCTAAGGGACAGGGAGGCGCGCCGCCTGCCTTGAGAGTGAACCGGTTGTCTGGGAGAATTGCACGATGATTAACCTGCCCGTTGCCGTACATCCTGCCTGCCGTACCATCCTGCCGGGCGAGGACGAGGGGTTTCGCCAGTTTGTCCGCCAGGCCCTGGCGGCTCCTGTGCTGTCCGCCACCGAGGAGTCTGAACTGGCCGTCCGCTATCAGACCCGCAACGATCTGGAGGCGGCTCATCAACTGGTGCATGCCTATCTGCGTCTGGTGCTCAAGACTGCCCGGGAGTATCGCCACTATCGCGTCAGCCTGCCCGATCTGGTCCAGGAGGGGACGGTGGGCCTGATGCATGCGGTCAGGCAGTTTGATCCCGGGCGGGGCAATCGGCTGGCCAGTTATGCCATCTGGTGGATTCGTGCTGCCATCCACGATTTTATTCTGCGCTCCTGGCGTATGGTCAAGATTGCCACCACCCGGGTGAAGCGCCAATTGTTTTTCAAACTGCGCCAGACCAAGGCCTCGGCTGCCCTGCTCAGCCGGCAGGAGGCCGAGGAGCTGGCCCAAAAATTCGGCACCGACGTGGAGACCATCCTGGAGGTGGATGGCCGCATGGTGGGCCAGGATGAATCCCTCAACCAGCCCCTGCTGGATGACGGCGGTGAGTGGATCGAGCAGGTTGCCGACCATCGTCCCAACCAGGAGCTGCAACTGCTCTCCTCCGAGCGCCGGGAGTGGCTGCACCGGCTGATCAAGACGGGTCTGGCGCGTCTCAGCCCGCGTGAACAACACATTCTGGCGGCCCGTTACCTGGACGACGCCCCTCAGACCCTGGAGGCATTGGCCCAAACGCTGGCTGTCAGCCGGGAGCGGGTGCGCCAGGTGGAAAAAAGGGCCCTGGAAAAATTGCGGACCTTCCTGCTGGACGCCCCGGCGGGTCGGGAGCTGCTGGTGCCTGCGTAAAAAACTGTTGCGGGTCCAGGGGGGTCACCCCCCTGGCGGGTCCAGGGCAGCGCCCTGGGACTTTGCTGTTGC
>JAMOAX010000138.1:0-7582 GCA_039908555.1 Magnetococcus sp. DMHC-8 | reverse complement strand
TGCGGGTCCAGGGGGATCATCCCCCTGGTGGGGTCCAGGGGCAAAGCCCCTGGCGGGTCCAGGGCAGCGCCCTGGCGGGTCCAGGGCAGCGCCCTGGGGGTTTGCTGTTGACTTTACAAAAGAGCCGCAGCCGGTTTTTGCTGCGGCGTTTTCAGCATGCGCCGCAGGCAGACTGGCGAAGGATACTGAGGTTCTGCGGCAATCCGCAGCCTGCCTGCGGCGCATGTTTAAAGCAGCGCAGCAAAAATCCGCAGTTTGCCTGCGGCGCATGTTGTAAAGCAGCGCAGCAAACATCCGCAGTCTGCCTGCGGCGCATGTTATAAAGCGCCGCAGCAAAAAGCGGCTGCGGCTTTTTTTGAAAATCAACAGCAACGGCAACGGCAACGGCAAAGTCCCAGGGCGCTGCCCTGGACCCGCCAGGGGGGTGACCCCCCTGGACCCGCAATCACAATCCCGGCCCGGATGTTTCACTATTCCGCGTCGTCCGTCACGCCGGCCCCACCGGACTTCTTGGGCGCAACCCCCGGGGCCAGCACCATGGTCATCTGCCGCCCCATCAACTTGGGCGGCTGCTCCACCTTGGCCTCCTCCCCCAACACATCCCGCACCCGGTGCAACAAGGCCATGCCCAAATCCTGATGGGCCATCTCCCGACCGCGAAACCGCAACGTGCACTTGACCTTGTCTCCGTCTTCCAGAAACTTGCGAATGCTCCGCACCTTCACGTCAAAATCATGCACATCGGTGGCAGGCCGGAACTTGATCTCCTTGATGTCAATGCGGGTCTGCTTCTTGCGCGCCAGCCGCTCCCGCACCGCCTTCTGATACTTGAACTTGGTGTAGTCCATGATCTTGCAGACCGGTGGCCGGGCCTGGGGCGCCACCTCCACCAGATCCAGACTGGCTTCGATCGCACGGGCAAGGGCCTCCTGCCGGCTGACAATGCCGACCTGCTCGCCTTTCTCATCAATCAGGCGCACTTCGGGCACCCGAATCTGTTCGTTGATCCGGGCAGCATCCACGGCAACCGGGGCCGCCGGGGCCGCCGGGGCCGCCGGCGCATGATGGGGCGTGGGCGACGACGGCCTGGGTTTCAAAGGTGGTTTGGCGATGATGTTCTCTCCCGATTAATGTTTGGTTGTCTCCACCAGAAGCCGGTCGGCAAACGCCTCCACCGCAACCGTGCCATGGGTCTGCCCGGCACAGTCCCGGGGACTGACCGCCCCCTCTCTTTTCTCCTGGTCTCCAACGATCAGCAACCAGGGCACCTTCTTCAAGGTGTGCTCACGAATTTTATAACCCACTTTCTGACTGCGCAGGTCCGCCTCCACCCGCAAACCCCGGGCCCGCAGCCGGTTCCGCACCTCGGTCGCCCAGTCGTTCTGGTCATCGGTGATGGTCACCACCACCGCCTGCACGGGCGCCAGCCAGACCGGAAAATGACCGGCATAGTGCTCGATCAAAATGCCGAAAAACCGCTCCAGCGAACCCATCAGGGCCCGGTGGATCATGATGGGCCGTTTGCGCCCTCCATCCTCACCGATGTAATATATATCAAACCGCTCCGGCAAATTGAAGTCCAATTGCACAGTCGAACACTGCCACTTGCGGCCAATGGTGTCGGTAATCTTCACATCAATCTTCGGTCCGTAAAAGGCCCCACCCCCCACATCCTCCACAAAAGGCAGGTTGCGCAAGGTGATCGCCTGCCGCAAGGCCGCCGTGGCCTTCTCCCAGATCCCGTCCGACCCCACCGACTTGGCCGGCCGCGTCGACAGGTTGACCTCAAACTCGCTGAAACCAAAGGCCTGCAACGTCGCCAGGGTCAGATCAAGAATGCCGAGAATTTCCGCCTCGATCTGATCCTCCCGACAAAAAACGTGGGCATCATCCTGGGTGAAACCCCGCACCCGGAACAGACCATGCAACACCCCGGACATCTCATACCGGTAGACCGTCCCCAACTCCGCCCAGCGCAGGGGAAAATCCCGGTGCGAATGAAGGTGCGTGTTGTAAATCAAAATATGAAACGGGCAGTTCATGGGCCGTATCTGATACGGCTGTTCGTCCACCAGCATGGGGCTGAACATGGAATCCCGGTAAAAATCCAGATGGCCGGAGGTGCGCCACAAATCCAGATTGGCAATGTGGGGCGTGAACAGCAGCTCGTAACCCGCCTCCACATGCACCTTTTTCCAATAGTTCTCGATCACCTGGCGCACCCGCGCCCCCATCGGGTGCCAGAAAACCAGCCCGCCCCCTGCCTCCTCATGCAGGGAAAACAGATCCAGCTCCCGCCCCAAACGGCGATGATCCCGCTTTTCCGCCTCGGCCAGTTGGGTCAAATAGGCATCCAATGCCTTCCGGTCCGGCCAGGAGGTGCCGTACACCCGCTGCAACTGCCTGTTCCGGGCATCGCCCCGCCAGTAGGCCCCCGCCACCGACAGCAGCTTGAATGCCTTCAAATAGCTGGTGTTCGGCACATGAGGACCACGACACAAATCCGCAAAGGTCCCCTGCCGGTAAAGGGCAATGGCCTGCCCGTCGGGAATGTCGGCAATCAACTCCGTCTTGAACTGTTCCCCCTGCGTCTGAAAAAAGGCCATCGCCTCGTCCCGGTCCATCACCTCCCGCCGGATCGGCAGGGCCTGCTGACTGAGGGCCAGCATGCGTGCCTCGATGGCCGCCAGATCATCGGGCGTGAAAGGCCGCTCGAAATCAAAATCATAATAAAAACCGTTGTCAACCGCCGGACCAATGGTCACCTGGGCCGTCGGAAACAGCTCCTTGACCGCCTGGGCCAGCAGATGACTGGTGGAGTGACGCAAAACCCGCAGACCCGCCTCCGACGCCGCAGTCATGATCGTGACCTGGGCATCCGCCTCCAGCCGGTGGTCCAGATCCACCGGTTGTCCATCCACGGTGCCGGCCAGCGCCGCCCGTGCCAGACCCTGACCGATGGCAGCTGCCACCTCACCCAGGGTCACCGGTTGCGCAAAGGTCTTGACCGAACCATCCGGCAGGGTAACATGAATCATCGCTATTCGTCCTTGACTATGCCTGCAACACGTTGGATCACCTGGCACAACTCCGCGGCCATCACCTCGATGCGCTCCTGATTGTCCCCTTCCAGCATGACCCGCACAATCGGTTCGGTGCCGGATTTGCGCACCAGCAGGCGACCGACCCCCGCCAGCGCCCGCTCCATGTCGGCAATCGCCTCCTGCACCTCCGGACTGGCCAGCGGGTCACGGTCCGGCGGCACCAGCACATTCTGCAACACCTGGGGCACACTCTCCATGCCCGTGATCAGCTCCGACAGGGGGCGGCGACTGGAGGCCATCAGTTCCAGAATCTTCAACGCCGAGACGATGCCGTCACCGGTGGTGTTCTTGTCCAGAAAAATCATGTGCCCGGACTGCTCGCCGCCCAGGTTGTAGCCGTGCCGCAGCATGTGATCCAGCACATACCGGTCCCCCACCCGGGTGCGGACCAGGGCCAGACCGTGGCGTGCCAGAAAACGTTCCAGGCCCAGGTTGGACATCACCGTGGCCACCACCCCGTCACCCCGCAGCGTGCCCTCCTGCTGCATGGCCAGGGCGCTCATGGCCAGCACATGGTCACCGTTCAGAATGCGTCCCTTCTCATCACAGACCAGCAGACGGTCGGCATCCCCGTCAAACGCCACGCCAATGTCAGCCCGCACCTCCAGCACCTTTTTCTGGATCGTCTCCGGGTGCAGGGCGCCAAAACCGTCGTTGATATTGTAGCCGTTGGGGGCATTGCCAATCGCCACCACCTCGGCCCCCAATTCCCAGAACACCGCCGGCGCCACCTTGTAGGAGGCTCCATGGGCACAGTCCACCACCACCCGCAGCCCGTCCAGGCGCAACTCCCTGGGAAAACAGTTTTTGCAAAATTCAATATAGCGCCCGCCCGCATCGTCGATAATGGTCGCCTTGCCCAGTTCGTGGGCCGATGGCTGGTAGCGGTCCAGATCCCCGGCCAGCAGCAACTGTTCGATCTCCGCCTCCACGCTGTCCGGCAGTTTCATGCCGTTGGCCGTGAAAAACTTGATGCCGTTGTCGTAAAACGGGTTGTGGGACGCGGAAATCATCACCCCCGCATCCGCCCGCAGGGCCCGGGTCAAAAAAGCGATGGCCGGCGTCGGCAGGGAACCCACCTGGATGCAGTGGATGCCCATCGAGATGAAACCGGCCCGCAGTGCCGACTCGAACAGATAGCCCGACAGGCGGGTATCCTTGCCGATCACCACCGACTGGCGTCGGTTCCGCGACCGGTCCTGACCCCGAAAGATCACTCCCGCCGCCCGACCCAATTGCAGCACCAGTTCCGCCGTCATCGGATGCACGTTGGCCCGACTGCGCACGCCGTCGGTCCCGAACAACTGGCGAACATGTTTTTTGGAGTCGGTCATGCGCAGACGCACCTCGGCACAAAATAAACCCGAAATTCAACTCATTCCCGTCAACGTCTGCGGGTCCAGGGGGGTCACCCCCCTGGCGGGTCCAGGGCAGCGCCCTGGGACTTTGCCGTTGCCGTTGCTGTTGCTTTTCAAAAACGCCGCAGCCGCTTTTTGCTGCGGCTTTTTCAGCATGCGCCGCAGGCAGGCTGACGGTCGTTGCCGTTGCTTTTCAAAAACGCCGCAGCCGGTTTTTGCTGCGGCTTTTTCAACATGCGCCGCAGGCAAGCCCGCGGAATCTGTTTCTGGCGATCCGGTTCACAATCCCCGTTCCCACCCCTGCGCCACCGCCACTGCCTGCCGCGCCCCGGCCACCTCGTGCACCCGGACAATATGGGCGCCATGCAACACCCCCAGCGCTGCCAGGACATGGGAACCCGCATCCCGCCGTCCCGCTTCGGCCTCGCCGGTCAGGGCTCCCACCAGCCGCTTGCGGGATACCCCCAGCAGGACCGGCAGACCCAGGTCGGCAAACACCCGCAGGCGACGCACCAGCTCCAGATTGTCCGGCTGACTCTTGCCGAAGCCGATGCCCGGGTCCACGATCAAACGGGCCCGATCAATCCCGTGGGCCGCGCACCAGCGCACCCGCTCCGCCAAAAATTCATACACTTCCGCCACCACATCCCGGTAGACGGGCCGGTCCTGCATGGTGGCCGGCGTACCCTGCATGTGCATCAGGATGATCGGCTCCGACCGGGGTGCCAGCACCTCCCGCACAAACCGGCCACCCGCCTCCTGCAGGGCGGTCACATCATTCAGCATCGCCGCCCCCGCCGCCAGCACGGCCTCCATCACCTCAGGCTTGCGGGTGTCCACCGCAACGGGCAGATCCACCGCCTGCACCAGTGTTCGCACCACCGGTACCACCCGCGCCAGCTCCTCCGCAACGGTCACCGGCACGGCACCGGGCCGGGTGGACTCCCCTCCCACCTCCAGCAGGTCCGCCCCCTCCGCCGCCATGCGCCGCCCCTGGGCCACCGCCAGCGCCACCTGATGGTCCAGACCATCCCCGGAAAAAGAGTCCGGCGTG
The DNA here is from genome assembly GCA_039908555.1 of Magnetococcus sp. DMHC-8. GTDB lineage: Bacteria > Pseudomonadota > Magnetococcia > Magnetococcales > Magnetaquicoccaceae > Magnetaquicoccus. Next base: position 2,066 of record JAMOAX010000138.1, on the reverse strand, counting down.
ACATTGATAATGCCCATGACACGGGGCCTGGAGAGATCCAACCGCCAACCTCTCCAGGCCAACACCGGTGCCACGCACTCCAGGGGCATCATCACCTGTCTGGGGAATTTCCGGGGGGAGCGTCCGGAGGTCGAGGGGTATTGGAGCCGGAAAAGAGCGGCGCGTGCGGGTCCCTGGGCCCCTGTTTTTGCGGGTCCGCAGCCGCCGGCTTGACCACCTCCGGCTTGAGAGGATTGAGGGCCTCCTCCAACGGCAGCCCCTCTACCAGCCGCAAAACCTCATCGGCCTCCAGGGTCTCCCGATCCAGCAGGGCAGTGGCCATCCGGTGCAACACCTCCATCTTCTCCGTCAGGATCTCCCTGGCCCGCTCATGATTGGAATCAATGATGCTGCGTATCTCCTGGTCAATGGTGCGGGTGGTCTCCTCGGAGACACTCTTGTGCTGGGTGATCTCCCGGCCCAGAAAAATCTCTTCCTCTTTGTAGCCATAGGTGAGAGGCCCCAACCGCTTGCTCATCCCGTACTGGCAGACCATGTTGTAGGCAATATCCGTCGCCCGTTTGATATCGTTGCCCGCCCCGGTGGTCATCTGCCCCAGTACCATCTCTTCCGCCAGCCGTCCCCCCATCAGGATGGCAATATTGTCGTCCAGTTGCTGCTTGGAGTAGGAGTGACGATCCTCCATGGGCAACTGCATGGTCAATCCCAATGCCCGACCACGGGGAATGATGGTCACTTTGTGTACCGGGTCCGTGCCGGGAATGACGCTGGCCACAATGGCATGACCCGCTTCATGATAGGCGGTCATCCGCCGCTCCTGATCGGAAATGACCGCCGATCTTCGGGGTTTGCCCATCATCACCTTGTCCTTGGCGGTCTCAAAATCTTCCATGTCCACCAGTTGTTTTTCATCCCGGGCCGCACCCAACGCCGCCTCGTTGACCAGGTTGGCCAGGTCTGCCCCGGAAAAACCCGGTGTGCCACGGGCGATCACCTCGGCATCCACACTCTCCGCCAGCGGCAGCTTGGCCATGTGCACCGCCAGAATTTGCGTTCGACCCCGAATGTCCGGGTTCGGCACCGCCACCTGCCGGTCAAAACGACCAGGACGCAACAGGGCCGGGTCCAGCACATCCGGACGGTTGGTGGCCGCCACCAGGATCACCCCCTCGTTGGATTCAAACCCGTCCATCTCCACCAGCAGTTGATTGAGGGTCTGCTCCCGCTCGTCATGTCCCCCCCCCAGCCCGGCTCCACGATGCCGCCCCACCGCGTCAATCTCATCGATAAAAATGATGCACGGGGCATTTTTTTTCCCTGCTCAAACATGTCCCGCACCCGCGCCGCCCCAACCCCGACAAACATTTCCACAAAATCAGAACCGGAAAGGTTGAAAAAGGGAACATTGGCCTCCCCGGCAATGGCACGGGCCAGCAGGGTTTTTCCCGTGCCGGGGGGACCGATCAGCAACACCCCCTTGGGAATTTTGCCCCCCAGCCGCTGGAATTTTTGCGGATTTTTAAGAAATTCAATAATTTCCTGCAACTCCTCCTTGGCCTCGTCAATGCCCGCCACATCGGCAAAGGTCACCTTGCTCTGTTGTTCAGAGAGCACCCTGGCCTTTGATTTGCCAAAGGACATCGCCCCGCGTCCACCCCCCCCCTGCATCTGCCGCATGAAAAAGACCCAGACCCCGATGAGCAACAGCATGGGGAACCAGGAGATCAACACCGTCAAGAAAAGAGGGGTCTCTTCCGGGGGGCGTGCCGTAATGTTGACCTTTTTCTCCCGCAACATGCGCATGAGATCCGGGTCTTCCGGGGTGTAGGTGGCAAAAGAGTTGCCATCGGACAACAGGCCGGTCAGGGTGCGTCCCTGCACCGTGACATCCGTGACATGTCCCAGCTCCAGTTGGTGGAGAAAATCGGAAAAAGGAATATGGCGGTCCCGCCCGGAGGGCTGGTTGAACAGATTGAACAGCATGACCAACAGCAGACCAACCACCATCCACATCGAAAGATTTTTATAGAACCCGTTCAACAACTTCCTCCCAGACACCGCATGTG
>JAMOAX010000305.1:0-1502 GCA_039908555.1 Magnetococcus sp. DMHC-8 | reverse complement strand
GGTCATCATCCTCGACCACCTGAGCGACGCCCAACGGCGGGCCTACATCCTGGCGGACAACAAGCTGGCTCTGGAGGCCGGTTGGGACAACGACATTCTGGCCGCCGAATTGGATCGCCTGCGGGAAGATGGCTTTGCCCTGGAGGTGATCGGGTTTTCCGATGAAGAGTTGGGCGGCCTTTTGGACGACATGGAAGAGCAGGATGAGGGGGGTGGAGCAGGTGACGAGGAGTCCATTCCCGAACCACCCAAAACCCCGGTCACCTGTCCCGGCGATTTGTGGTTACTGGGCGAACACCGGTTGATCTGCGGAGATTCGACAGACCAGGCCGTTGTTCATGCGGTGATGGCAGGCGAGCAGGCTGATCTTTGTTTTACCTCCCCGCCATACGGGCAGCAGCGGGATTACACGCAAAAAATCGGGGATTGGGACGCACTGATGCAGGGTGTCTTCTCCGTGTTGCCGGTGGGGCAGTCGGGCCAGATCCTGGTCAACCTGGGGCTCACCTATGCGCAAAACGACTGGAATCCCTACTGGTTGGAGTGGTCCGAATGGATGCGCAGCAGGGGTTGGCGGCGTTTCGGGTGGTATGTCTGGGATCAGGGAAGCGGCCTGCCGGGGCATTGGAATGGCAGACTGGCACCCAGCTTTGAATTTGTCTTTCATTTCAACAAGGAAGCCAGAACGCCGAACAAGATTGTTCCCAAACAGGCGGACAGTATCGTCGATCGGGAGAGCAGTACCGGGTTGAGAAATCCGGACGGGTCTATCTGCCAGTGGAGCAGTCCGGAGGCATCGCTCCAGACCCACAAGATCCCGGACAGCGTGCTGCGCATCACCCGGCACAGCAACCGGGGGGAGCTTGAAAAGGATCACCCGGCCATGTTTCCGATTGCCCTGCCGGAATTTGTCCTCTCTGCCTATTCAGACCCTGGCGAGGTGGTCTTTGAGCCGTTTTGTGGCTCCGGGACATCGATCATTGCGGCGCAGAGGATTGGCAGAAAGTCCCGCGCAGTGGAGATTGCGCCCGAATATGTGGATGTGGCGGTCCTGCGCTTCCAGAAATATTTCCCGGATGTTCCGGTTGTGCTGAGTGGGTCGGGCAAGAGCTTTGCGGAAGTGGCCACCGGGCGTGGTGTCGTTCTGGGGTAGCCCTTTTTGAACCCACCTCTCTTTGGAGGAGTTGTTGCGATGAAAATGATCCCAGCCATGGCCAGTGCCATTGAGATTTGGCCCGTGGACCGTTTGATCCCGTATGCCGCCAACGCTCGCACCCATTCCGATGCCCAAGTGAATAAGGTTGCAGCGTCGATCAAGGAGTTTGGTTTCACCAGCCCCATTCTGGTGGATGGCCAGGATGGGATCATTGCCGGGCATTGCCGGTTGATGGCAGCCCGCAAATTGGGACTGGAGCAGGTGCCGGTCATCATCCTCGACCACCTGAGCGACGCCCAACGGCGGGCCTACATCCTGGCGGACAACAAGCTGGCTCTGGAGGCCG
>JAMOAX010000137.1:0-7615 GCA_039908555.1 Magnetococcus sp. DMHC-8 | reverse complement strand
AGTGCCCAGGGCAGCAGCGAGGCCGTCACCAGCAGCAGGGTGTTGACGAATATGTACCAAGCTGCCCGACGCTCCCCGACCACCACAGGCAGCATGGGCACCCCCGCCCTCTGGTAGTCCTCCTTGAGGTGGATGGCCAGACTCCAGAAATGGGAAGGGGTCCAGAAAAACAGTACAAGCGCCAGCAGCAGGGGCAGTACACACAGCGCCGGGTCCACCGAGGCAGCCCCTGCCAGAATGGCAAACGAGCCGGCCAGCCCCCCCAGAACAATGTTCATCCAGGTGCGCCGTTTCAACCAGACCGTGTAGACCACCCCGTAGAAAAAGGCACCCATAAACAGGTGAATCGCCACGATGGGATTGAAGGACCACACCGCCACCCCCACCCCGGCAGACAACAGGCCACCCGCCAGCCACAATACCTGATTGGGATGGCCCAGGGAAAGTTTCGCCAGCGGTCGACCGGCCGTGCGCTCCATCAGGCGGTCGATGTCCCGGTCATACCAGTGGTTGAACACCGCCGAACTGGAGGAACCGAGCAACATGGCCAATGCCAGCCAGAACAGATGGGAGAGGCTGACCCGCTCTGCCATGGACAGATAGGAAACCACCGCCGTCAGGGCAATCATGCCGCCGATGCGTAGTTTCAACAATTCCATATAGTTCGCGAATGACATCTGCCGCCCTACTCCCATGGGCAATAAACATGCTACCCTTGGCATTTGATCAACCGCACCTATAGTACACGCTGCGCGGAGACAGTTCAATTCTCATCTCATGTCCATCCAAAAAAAACGGCAACCGGCCCAGACCATGATTGACATCCAGCAGCTGACCCATCTCTATCCCCGCCGACACCAACCGCCCTACCGGGCCCTGGCGGATTGTACCCTGGCCATTGCCGCCAACACCCTGTTTACGCTGACCGGCCCCAATGGCAGTGGCAAGTCCACCCTGTTTCGCATCCTGTGCGGCCTGGCACGCCCCAGCGCCGGTACGGTCACGCTGTCCGGCGTGGACTGTCTGCGCAACCCCACGGCGGCCCGCCGCCTGCTGGGGGTGGTGTTCCAGCATCCCGCCCTGGACAAACAGCTCTCCATCCTGGAAAATTTGCGCATTCACGCCGCCCTGCACGGCATCGACGCAGCCACCTTCCGGCAGCGCCTGGCGGCGGACCTGGCCTGGGCCGGCCTGGAAATGCGCCTGCATGAACGGGTTGCCACCCTCTCCGGCGGCCTGGCTCGCCGGGTCGAACTGGTCAAGGCCCTGCTCCACCGCCCGCCCATCGTACTGATGGATGAACCCACCAACGGCCTGGACCCAGGAGGGCGCCGCGACTTTTTTGACGCACTCCTGCGCCTGCGCCGGGAACAGTCCCTGACCATCCTGATGACCAGCCATCTGTTTGACGAGGCGGAGCAGGCAGATCAGGTGGGCATCCTCCATCAGGGACGACTGCTGACGACCGGCACCCCCGCCGCCCTGCGCAGCCAACTGGGACGGGACATGGTGGTCATCCAGACCCGGCAGACCACAGAGGCCAGCGCCTTGCGGGCCATCCTGTCAGCACGCCCCGGCATCCGCATGGTGCAGAGGGAACAGGAGTTGCGCATCACCGGTATCGACCCGGACACCCTGCAACAACTCCTCTTTCAGCACCGGGAACAGTTTGAATCCCTCGTCATCCACCATCCCACCCTGGAGGATGTGTTCATCCATCACACCAGCCCATCCCAAGCCATCGAGGTGTTGTCATGATGCGTCCCATCCGGTCGCTGGCCTGGCGCGAACTGGTCCGCTTTTTCCGGCAACCCCACCGGGTGGTCGGCAGCCTGGCACAACCACTGCTGCTGTGGTTGTTCCTGGGCAGCGGTTTCAGCGCCTCCTTCCGGCCACCCGGCCTGGCCGGGGTCTCCTATCTGGAATATTTCTTTCCCGGCATCCTGCTGATGCTGGTGCTCTTTGCCGGCATTTTTTCCACCATCACCCTGATCGAGGATCGCAACCAGGGGTTGCTGCAGGGGGTGCTGGTGGCCCCGGTGCCACGCATGGCCATCGTGCTGGGCAAGGTCGGCGGGGCCATGGCCGTGGCCCTGACCCAGGTGCTGCTGTTGCTGGTGGCCATCCCCTTTCTGGGGCTCAGCCTGGGCTGGGCGGAAGGCATCCTGCTGCTCCTGGGGCTGCTGACCGCAGCCCTGGGCTTTACCGCACTGGGCTTTCTGATCGCCTGGCATATGGAGAGCACCGCCGGATTCCATGCCATCATGTCGGTCTTCCTGATGCCCCTGTGGCTGCTCTCCGGTGCCCTGTTTCCCATGGAACAAACCCCAGGCTGGCTGCAATGGCTCATGCAGATCAACCCGGTCACCCACGCCCTGCGTCTGCTCCGCCTGCCCTTCTACCAGGAGGCATCTGCCCTGCTGGGGCAGCCCGAATACCGTCTCGCCCTGCTGGTCGCGATCAGCTGGGCCGTCGGCTGCCTGGGAGTGGCCCTCTGGCAGGTCAACCGCCTGGAACGGGGGGCGCCCCTGCCCTGACAGATGCCGTGGACCGACAAACTTGCATTGACGGGCGCAAGCCATGCCAATATCGCCAGCCTGCCTGCGGCGCATGTTGAGGGCGCCGCAGCAAAAAGCTGGGCTTTCTTTGCCAGCTTGCCTGCGGCGCATGCTGAGGGCGCCGCAGCAAAAAGCGGCTGCGGCTTTTTTTTAAAAAAGGCAAAGGCAAAATCCCAGGGCGCTGCCCTGGACCCGCCAGGGGAGATAATCTCCCCTGGACCCCATAATACTTTACTTGTCAATTCAGCCAATCGCCCTGTCCGGTTCCCGGTGCCGGTCACCGCCCACCAGGATGCCTGCCATCGCCACCACCACGGAAATGCCTATCATGCCGTAAAACAGCTGATCCAATTCAAAGATCAACACCAGGTAAAACGAAGTCAACAAGGTGCCGGCGGTACTGCCGAAGGTGGAGATGAAAAACACCTTGCCCGCCACCTGCCCGGCGCTGCCCAGCCCATCCACCAGCAACCGGATCGCATAGGGAGAGATGGCACCGGCAATGGTGATCGGCAGGAAAAACAGGGCAACAGAGGCCAACAGAGCCCCGTAACGCGGATCGGCAACGGCGTTGAACACCCGTTCCAGGATCAGGGTCGAAGCCGCCGCACAGGGCAACGAGGCCAGCGTGGCCATCCCCAGAATCAGGCCCAGCTTCCGCAGACTCGGCCGCCATGCAGAAAAATGTCCTCCCAACAGATAACCGATGGACAGGGCCAGCATGAACAGCGTGATGATGGCACCCCAGACATATATCCCGGTCCCGAAATAGGGAGCCAACGCCCGACCACCCAGCAACTCCAGGGCCATGACAAAATATCCGGACCAGCCGGCAATCACATAAATCAAGACATTGTACATCATCATCCCCCTACCCTCACGGTGCTGGAACGGCGCCACCGCCAACCGGCCGGACGTCAATGGTCCGAAAACCCGGTCATGCCGGGCAACAGGCGGAACAGGCGCGACAGAGGGCAAAGCACGTTATGGGGAAAGGGCGGACTCCGCCCGGACCGACAACATCAGGTAGCCACCCACCAGGTGGTCCAGGATCATGTGCACATCTTCCACCGGGCCATATTCCCCCGGATTGGACGGCACATGGACACTCAATTGGACCATGCCCCGCAACTGCCCCCCATCAAAACCCGTCAGCCCCACCGTCAAACCGCCATGCTCCCTGGCATATTCGATGGCACGCAACAGGTTGGGCGAATTGCCGGAAGCGGAAATGGCCACCACCACATCCCCCGCATCCATCTGGTTTTCCAGTTGCCGGACAAAGACCTGATCGTAGCCAAAGTCATTGCCAATGGCCGTGATCAGGGCAAGGTTGTCGCACAGACTGACAGCCCGGAACGGACGGACCCGGCTGCGGGAGCCAATGGCAATATCATTGGCAAAATGGCTGGCTGTGGCGGCACTGCCGCCGTTGCCGATGAAAAATATGCGTGCCCCCCTCTGCCGCGCCTGCAACAGGGTATCGATAAAGGCGCCGATCTGGACATAATCCAACCGCTTGAACAACTGGCCCAGATAGTCGCAATAACCCTGGGCAAAGCCGTTCGGGGTGGAAGAAAGCTGAAAAAGTTGTTCTACGGCATTCATGACCTGCTCCCTCGGTTGACCCATCTACCCATCCCGCCCGCCCCCGGTGCCGGGACCGGACCACACCACACCACACCACACCACACCACACCACACCACACCACAGCCGGCAGGGTAATCCTTCATTGCGCGCCTTGCAACCGTTCATCGGCCCCGCCACCAACCGCCGGTCCCCCGCACACCCCTCAACCCCTTGCTTCACACCGACCAGGACAGTTACAATGCCACAAGGGTGGTTTTCGATGCATTTTCTGGAGGCCGGGCCAATGGAGGTGTTTCTGTGGGAAGGGGTCACCAAAACCGGCAACAAGCGCTCCGGGCAAATAGAGGGTAACGACCTGGGCAGCGTCCTGGCCCAACTGCGACGCCAGGGCTTGAAGGACGTCAAGGCACGCAAAAAACCCAAAAAAAGCGATTTTTTGACCAGCAAAAAGGTCACAGAAACAGAAATCGTCATCTTCACCAGGCAATTGGCCACCATGGTCGGTTCCGGTCTGCCGCTGGTCTCCTGTTTTGACCTGGCGGCCAAAAGCGCGGACAATCCCACCATCCGGGAGATCACCCTGCGGGTGAAACAGGAGATCGAGGCAGGCAGCGCCCTGACCGAAGCCCTGCTCAAGGAACCCAAAATGTTTGATGAACTGTTCGTCAACCTGGTGCGGGCCGGCGAACAGTCGGGCATCCTGGATGCGGTGCTGAATCGCCTGGCCATCTACAAAGAAAAAGCCGCTGCCCTGCGGGCCAAGGTCAAGTCGGCCATGACCTATCCCATCGCCGTCCTGGTCATCGCCTTTGTCATCACCGGCATCCTGATGATTTACGTGGTGCCGGCCTTTGCCGAGCTCTTCGCCGGTTTCGGCGCCGAACTGCCCATGCCCACCCGGGTCGTCATCGCCCTCTCCAATTGGACCCAGGCCAATTGGTGGCTGGTCCTCCTGGTGATCGGTGCCGCCCACTACGCCTTCAGCAAGGCCTATCAGCAAAATGAAGCCTTTCATTTCCAGATGGATCGACTTTCCCTGCGCCTGCCGGTGTTCGGCATGATCCTGCGCAAGTCGGGCGTGGCCCGTTTTGCGCGCACCTTCAGCACCATGGTGGCCGCCGGCACCCCCATCCTCGAAAGCCTGGAAAACGTGGCCAAAACCTCGGGAAACCGGGTGATGCAACAGGCCATCATGAATGCACGCACCTCCATTTCCGAAGGACGCACCCTGACCGAACCCCTGGAAGCCTCCGGGCTGTTTCCTCCCATGGTGACCCAGATGATCAACATCGGCGAGTCCACCGGCAATCTGGAACTGATGCTGCAAAAAATTGCCGACTTCTACGAAGAGGAGGTGGACCGGGCCGTGGACAGCCTCACCGCCCTGCTGGAACCCATCATCCTGGTGGTGCTCGGCACCCTGATCGGTGGCCTGGTGGTGGCCATGTATTTACCCATCTTCCAGATGGGCAACGTCATCGGTTGATCCGCACCAGACACACCACCCACCCGGCACAGCAAAGACCGACCCCATTTTTCCGGATGGCGATTTTATCCCCATGCAATCCGTGTCATTATCTGTATAATTCCCCCCTTTCGGATCGCTTCATCCCACTCCAGACGAGAGGTTTCTCATGAAAACCATGACAGTTTGCGCAGTTGCTCTCCTGATGACGGGGTGGATCGCCATCCCGAGCGCCCAGGCCGGCGACGAGCCCCTCAAAACCCTCAAGGAACGTTTCAGCTACTCCCTGGGCATGCAGATCGGCAGTGACATCAGCCAAATGAAAGACAAACTGGATTCTGCCTCCTTCATGCGCGGCATTCAGGACCACCTGGGGGGCAAAACACCCCTGCTGACCCCCGATGAGGTGGCCAAGACAAAAGAGGAGTTCCAGAAAACCATGCAGGAAGAGATGCAAAAAGAGTCCCAGACTGTCGCCAACAAAAACCGTACCGAAGGAGAGGCCTTCCTGGCCAAAAACAAGGAACGGAAAGAGGTCACCACCACAGTCAGCGGCCTGCAGTACGAGGTGCTCACCCCGGGCAACGGCCCCAAACCCAAGGCAACCGATACGGTCAAGGTCCACTACCAGGGCACCCTGCTGGACGGTACCGAGTTTGACAGCTCCTACAAACGCAAGGAACCGGTCTCCTTTCCCCTGGATCGGGTCATTCCCGGCTGGACGGAAGGGTTGCAGTTGATGCCCGTCGGTGCCAAATACCGCTTTTTCATTCCGGCCGATTTGGCCTATGGCAAACGGGGTGCACCACCCAAAATCGGTGGCGATGCCACCTTGAAATTTGAGGTCGAATTGTTGGAAATTGTCAAACAGTAGTCACCCAGCTCGGTGCGCCTTCCCCCGGTGCCGGCCATCCGGGGGAAGGCACGCCACTCGAAACATCACGGACGGCGGCATGGAACAGTTTGTCAGCACATTTATCACCGAACACGGATATTTGATCTACCCGCTGGTGCTGGTCTGGACCTTCTTTGAGGGTGAGACCATTGTGCTCATCGTCTCCGCCATGGCCGCCACCACTGCACCGTTCATCTCCCTGCCACTGCTGGCGATCTGCGCCACGACGGGCACCATGGCCGGTGACCAGCTTTTTTACTATCTGGGCCGCTCCTATGGCACCCCGTTTCTGGCCACCCGTCCGAAACTGGCCGCCAAAGCCGAACGGGGCTTTGAATTGCTGCGCCGGGGCGAGGTGCTCTTCATCCTGTCGTACCGCTTCATCTACGGCGTGCGCAATGTCAGCCCGTTTGTCGTCGGGGTGGGCGGTATCGCCCCCGTGCGCTTTTTCCTGCTCAATCTGACCGCCTCCACGCTGTGGGCCATCACCTTCACCCTGGGCGGATATTTTCTCGGCAAAATGCTGGAACAGTGGCTGGAAGAGTACAAAATGCACATGCTGGCCGGTATCGTGCTCCTGCTGGTCGGCATCTATGCCTACAGCCGCCGCACCCAAAAAACGTCACAGACCGAACCGGATCACCCCTGACAACGCAAAACCGGTCAGGTCAGGACAGCTTCCCTGCCGGGGCGGCAAAGCCCAATTGCAGCTTTCTCGCCCCATTGTTCAATAAAAGTGCGCCACATGGAACATGCCACCCCACGTCTGAAAACGATCAAACGGTCTCTGCGCCGCCTGCTGGAAGAGGCCAACATGCATGGCCAGGGGCGCATCAACTTGCTGTTTTCCCTGCTGGTGGTGGCGGCCCTGCTGGTGGTCATCCGGGATGCCGATCCCCAACTCTCCACGACCGACCAGGAGATACTGGACTGGCTGTCCACCCTGTTTGCGGGCCTCTTTCTGCTCGAATACAGCCTGCGCTGGTGGATCGCCTCCGATCTGATCGATGATTTTCGCTACGCCCGAGCCCGCCATCAGCGTCGACACCAGAGCGGACCCTGGTTGCCCATCCTGTTCGCCACCGCCATTTTTGCAGCAGGGCATG
>JAMOAX010000012.1:0-32902 GCA_039908555.1 Magnetococcus sp. DMHC-8 | reverse complement strand
GTGCGCCCTGATCGGCTTTTTGTGGGGTGGAAGGATTATCAGCAGGTGGTTTTGCTTCGCCAAATGGTGCATGATCTGGCCATGCCGGTGGAGGTGATCGGGGTGCCCACGGTGCGCGAGGTGGATGGTCTGGCCATGTCCAGTCGCAACCGTTATTTGACCCCGACGGAACGACAGCAGGCGGTGGGCCTCCATCAGGCGCTTGAGGCGGCGCAGGCGGCCTGGCGACAGGGGGAGCGGCGGGCCGAGCCGTTGTTGGGGTGCGCCCGGCGGGTATTGGCGTCGTTTGCCATTCGGGAGATCGATTATGTGGAACTGCGGGATGCCGGGACCCTGGCACCCTGGCCCGCAACGCCCGGGCAGGTCAGTGACACAGTACCGGTCATGTTGATCGCGGCCCGGGTGGGTGCGGCCCGCCTGATCGATAACCGGGTTTTTTTTGTGTAAAGATAAGGAAAACATAAGGATGGAGCTTTCTTTATTGAAGTGCAAGATTCATCGGGCCACGGTGACGGAGACCCATGTGGATTACGAAGGCTCTTGTGCGATTGACGAAACCTTGATGGCCGCCGCCGGCTTGCGTGAGTTTGAGCAGATCCATATCTGGAACGTGACCAATGGAGAGCGGTTGGTGACCTATGCCATCCGTGGCCGGCGTGACAGTGGCATGATTTCGGTCAACGGTTCGGCAGCCCACAAGGCCAACGTGGGGGATATTGTCATCATTGCAGCCTTTGCCGGGATGAGCGAAGCGGAGGCGGATGTGTATCGGCCCTATCTGGTTTATGTGGATGGGGAAAACCGGATTCGGTCCGTGGGCCGGGAGTTGGCTGATCCGTCCCATTGACGGGTATCGTCCGGATCGTTGGCAGGGGGGAGCAGGGTGATACAGTCAGCAGAGGAACCCGGATCGCTGGTGCAGCAGACTGCCGAGATTGTCAAGGCGTATCTCTCCCGGAACGCCTTGCCGCCCCACCAGGTGGCCGATCTGATCGAGACGGTGCATCGGGCCTTGCTGGCCCTGTCGCGCGATGTTGATCTTCCCGTCGGTCTGGATTCGGTCCGGGATGGCCCCACCGATGTTGTCGAGCAGACGGTGTTCGTGCCGTTTGTACCGGTCGAGCAGGCTGTCACGGAGGAGAGTGTCATCTGTCTGGTGTGTGGCAAGGCCGGCAAGGCCATCCGGGGGCATATCACCCGCACCCATGGTTTGGACATTCCCACCTATTTGGCCCAGTATGGCCTGCCCGACAATTTTCCTCTGGTGGCACCGGCCTATTCGGCGACCCGTCGCCGGTTGGCCCTGGCCGCCGGGGCGGGGGAAAAGCTGCAGACCCGGCGGGCACGCGCGGGCCGCCGTGGCTGACGGAACCAGGACGGGCCTGGGGAATGCCCCCCTGGCACTCGCCGGCTTGCCTCTGGCCGTTTTTTCCTGTATTGCATCGTGATCGGGCAGGGCCGTCGCTACCCGGGCCGGTCCGTGTCGCTCACAATATTGCGGGGTGCCATACATGACCATCTCTTGCCACGACCACACAACAGACAAATTGGACCGCATGGTCAACCTGCTGGCCAATGACGGGTTGGAACAGGCAGAGGCCCACGCCGTCACACGGCTCAAGCCCCGTTCCAGGAAGACCATTGGCATGGCCACGGGCGGTGCCATTGGTTCTGTCATTCCGGGGGTTGGTTCGCTGCTGGGCGCCCTGATCGGCTATTCGCTGGCCGACTCCCAGTGGGTGGCGAACCGGGTCGATCGGTGGTTGGCCAAATAGGCCTCCCACTTAAGCCGGGACAAATTATCAAGGGGTCCAGGGGCAAAGCCCCTGGCGGGGGACGGGGCAGAGCCCCGAACAAAATCAAAGTCTTGTGGGGCTCTGCCCCACACCCCGCTGGGAAGGGGCCAGCCCCTTCCCAGACCCATCCCATTATCCTTTATGTATCAATCTGTCCCGGCTTAAGTGGAAGGCCGGGAAGCATGTCAACAGACATGGTATCATCTCCTCCAGACTCCCAGGTGACCATGATTTTTCAGGTTTCCATGACGACATGGTTGGCAGCGCTGTTGATGCTCTCTGCCGGCTCCCTGTGGGCGGCAGAAAACGCCGACCCCGAGCAATTGCTCCGTGTCAGCCAGGCGGCCGTTGGCCGCTCCCTGCCGGAATTGGCTTTCCAGAATCAACGCGGGGAACCCCGATCGCTGACCGCCTGGCGCGGCAAACCCTTGCTGATCAGTCTGGTCTATACCAGTTGCTATCACACCTGCTCCGTGGCCACCCGCTCCCTGGCCACGGTCGTGGCCAAGGCCCGGGCCATCTTCGGCCAGGAGGCCTTCCAGGTTGTCACCGTCGGTTTTGATACCCAGGCCGACACCCCCAAGGCGATGGACTATTTTGCCCGGCAACAGGGGGTTGCCGATAAAAATTGGGATTTTTTGAGTGGCACAGAGGAGACGATTCAGACATTGACACAAACAGTGGGGTTGACCTATTTTCGCTCCCCCAGGGGCTTTGATCATCTGGCCCAGGTCACCATCGTGGACGCCAACGGGGTGATCTACCGGCAGGTGTACGGTGAAACCATTCCGACCCCCCAACTGCTGGAACCGCTCAAGGAGTTGATCCTGGGTGTCGCTCCCAAGGAAGAGTCCCCCGTGGACCTCCTGGTACGGCGGGTGCGTTTTTTTTGCACCACCTACGACCCCAGGGATGATGCCTACCGCTACGACTACTCCCTGTTTGTCGGCATGGCCATCGGTGCCATCAGCATTCTGTCGGTCCTGGTTTTTCTCTTTCGCGAGATACGCCGCAACAAGACTTTTTCCCGGTAACGGAATGAGGCTGGTGGCTCAACCAGGCTGATTTGACGGGCACAAGCCGTTCCAGAATCGCCAGATTGCCTGCGGCGCATGCTGAGAGTGCCGAAGCAAAAACCGCTTCGTCTTTCTTTTAAAATCAACGGCAACGGCAACGTCCCAGGGCGCTGCCCTGGACCCGCCAGGGGGGTGACCCCCCTGGACCCGCAATTCCGATGCAAAGCAGCATCATCTCCCGGGATGGGGACAAAACGATGATCGATGATGCCTCTGCACCTCATACAACCCGATCCCGGCCGCCACCGCGACGTTGAGGGAACCCACCTCACCCCCCATGGCAATGGACAGCAGGCCGTCGCATTTTTCCCGGGTCAGACGACGCAACCCCTTGCCTTCGCTGCCCAATACCAGGGCCACCGCACCGGAGAAGGAAAAATCGGCCAGGTTGTGCCCGCCCTCGGCCGCCAGCCCATAGACCCGGACCCCCCGATCCTGCAACTCGCCCATGGCCCGCGCCAGATTGATGACCCGCACCACATCCAACCGCTCCCCCGCCCCCGCCGACGCCTTGAACGCCACCGCAGACAACGGCGCAGTACGATCCCGGGGCAAAACGACTGCCATCGCCCCGAAAGCCTCGGCAGAACGGAGCACCGCCCCCAGATTGCGGGGATCTTCGATGCCATCCAACAAGAGCAGCACGGCGCGGGGTGCTGCCTGCACCCGCTCCAACAGATCATCCCATGAGGGCTGGCGACGCAGCCCCACCCGCGCCACCACCCCCTGATGCACCCCCTGGTTGCTCAGCCGATCCAGGGTGACACGGTCGGCAAAATGGGGCCGTAACCCCCGCTGCCGGGCCAGGTCGATGGCCTCCTGCAGGCGATTGCCATGACCACCCTTGAGAAAGGTGATGGACTCCACCACCCGGGCCGGATCGGCCAGCAAGGCCAGCACCGGATTGAGACCATGAATCAGGTCGCTCGCGGCGGATGCATCGGTCTCCCGACCGGCAGCAGAGGTTGCAGCAACCATCAAACCCGCCTCCAGGTGGTCACGCCCCCGGCATCCTGCAAGGTGATGCCGGCCTCCAGCAGTTGCTGGCGGATGCGGTCCGCGGTCTGAAAATCACGGGCCTGTCTGGCGGCCAGACGCTGCTGGAGCAGACGGTCAATCTCCGTATCCGGCATGCCCTGTTCCCCTTGATGGTGGAAATAGCCATCGGGATCGTCACCCAGCAGCCCCAGCATGGCCGCCAGATGGCGCAACAGGGCCACCCCCCGCCAGATCTCCTCCCGGTTCCCGACCCGCTCCGGCTCCGGGGCGGCCAGGGCACGGTTGATCTTCCTGGCCATCTCGAACAGGACGGCAATGGCCTGCGGCGTGTTAAAATCGTCATCCATGGCCGCCAGAAAATGGTTCACGTCCGACCCCCAGTCACCAGCCGGGCCCGGGTCCGGCATCATCTCTGCGGCGCCCGGCAGGGCGCCAAACCACTGTTTGGCCCCCGCCAGGGCCGAATAGAGACGGTCCATGCCATGGCGGGCCGCATCCAGCAGTTCGCCGGAAAAATCCAGGGGACTGCGATAGTGGCTGTTGAGAATGAACAGACGCAAAACCTCCCCCGGATGGTGGGCCAGCAGGTCGCGAATGGTGGAAAAATTGCCCAGACTCTTGGACATTTTCTCCCGCTCGCCGCCGGCGGTCAGGACATTGACAAACCCGTTGTGCAACCAGTAACGCACCCAGGGCTGGCCGGTCCCCCCTTCGGTCTGGGCAATTTCATTCTCATGGTGGGGAAAGAGCAGATCCATGCCACCCCCATGAATGTCAAAAACCGGCCCCAGATATTGGCAACTCATGGCGGAACACTCGATATGCCAGCCGGGACGGCCATCCCCCCAGGGGGACGGCCAGTGGGGCTCCCCCGGCTTGGCCCGCTTCCAGAGAACAAAATCGAGGGGATTGCCCTTGCGGGCATCCACCTCCACCCGGGAACCGGACTGCAACTCGGCCAACTGTTTGCCGGACAGTAGGCCATAGCCGGGAAACCGGTCCACGGCATAAAACACATCCCCCCCCTCCGCATAGGCAAGCCCCTTGTCCAGCAGGGTGGCAATCAGGGTCTGCATCTCTGCCAGATGATCGGTCGCCCTGGGCTCCACATCCGCCCTGGCCACTCCCAGGGCCTGCATGTCCTGATGAAACGCGGCGATGAACCGCTCGGTCAGCTCGGCGATGGGGATCGCCAGTTCGGCGGCGCGCCGGATGATCTTGTCATCGATATCCGTGAAATTGCGCACATAGGTCACATCGAGACCACAGGCGCGCAGGTACCGGACGATCACGTCAAAGACCACCATCACCCGGGCATGCCCGATGTGGCAATGATCGTATACCGTCACCCCGCACACATAGATGCCCACCCGGCCCGGCACCCGCGGCACCAGGGGTTCCTTGCGCCGGCCCATGGAATTGAACAACTGGATCTGCAAACCTCTTTTCACAAACTTGTTCTCCCCGTCGCAATCATGCTATTTTCTGCGTGTCTGGACATTCTACAGGATTTTTTTCCGAACCCGCACAGGAAACAACCAGCCATGGCTCTTTTATCGAACCGCATTCAGAAAGTGAAACCCTCCCCCACCCTGGCCATCGCCGCCAAGGCGAAAGAGCTGCAAGCACGCGGCCTGGACGTGATCGACCTGGGGTCCGGGGAACCGGACTTTGACACCCCAAAACATATCAAAAAAGCCGCCATCCAGGCCATCCAGGCCGGATTCACCAAGTATACCGCGGTGGACGGTATACCTGAACTCAAAAAAGCCATCATCGCCAAGTTTCAGAGAGACAATCAACTCTCCTTCGAGCCCAGCCAGATCGTGGTGACGGTGGGGGGCAAACAGGCCTTCTACAACCTGGCACAGGCCATGTTGAATCCCGGGGATGAGGTGATCATTCCCGCCCCGTACTGGGTCTCCTATCCCGACATGGTGCTGCTGGCGGACGGGGTGCCGGTGATCGTGGCGTCCCGAGAGGAAGACGGATTCAAGATCACCCCCGACCAACTGGCCGCGGCCATCACCCCCCGCACCCGCTTCGTGGTGATCAACTCCCCCAGCAACCCGTCGGGGGCCGCCTACACGCGGGAAGAGCTGCTGCATCTGGGGGAGGTGATCGAACGTCATCCCCACGTCTGGGCAGTGGTGGATGACATCTACGACCAGTTGGTCTACGACGGCTTCAAGGCGGTCACCCTGACCGAAGTGCTCCCCGCGCTGAGCGAACGCACGGTGATCGTCCATGGGGTTTCCAAAACCTATTCCATGACCGGTTGGCGCATCGGCTATGCCGCCGGGCCGGTGGAGATCATCCGGGCGATGGGCAAGATGCAGTCACAAAGCACCTCCAATGCCACATCCATCGCCCAGAAGGCCGCCGTGGCCGCCCTGGACGGTCCGCAAAAGGTGATCAAGCCCATGTTGAAAGCCTTTGCCGAACGACGCCATTTTGTGGTCAAGGCCCTGAATGATATTCCCGGCATCCACTGCCGCGCCCCGGAAGGATCCTTTTATGTCTTTCCCAACGTAGGCGGGCTGATCGGCACCCGGACACCCGATGGCCAGGAGATCAAAAGCAGCCTGGAGTTGGCCGCCTTCATGCTGGATGCCCATCAGTTGGCGCTGGTGCCGGGGGTCGCCTTCGGTATGGACCCTTATATCCGCATTTCGTTTGCCACTTCCATGGACAATTTGCAGCGGGCCATGGTGCGCATCCGCCAGGTCTCCCGGGACCTGCTGGGGGAATCGTCCAATCATTTGTCCCCCATTCCCCAATGGGGATCGTGACAGGGCGACCGGTCCGCGGTCCGGACGACGCGGACCGGCCAATCGGCCGGGGCATCGCCCTGGCCGGCCACGGCAGGAGGTATCGGCACCCATGAACGCGAACACCTTGTCACACAAGCGGTTGCACATTTTTGGGCGGGTCCAGGGGGTCTATTATCGGGTCTCAACCCAGCAGGAGGCAGAGCGCCTGGGGGTCACCGGCTGGGTCAAAAACCGCCCGGACGGTTCCGTGGAGGCAGAGGCCCATGGCCCGCCCAGCGCCGTCACCGCCTTGATCGCCTGGTGCCAGCACGGCCCCCCCGGCGCCCGGGTCGAACGGGTGGAGGTGACGGACTGCCCCCCCGCGGACTATCCAAACTGGACCATTGTACACCGATAACCCCGGCACCGGACAACCGCCCCCCCTGGCCCATACACCCTGGAGAACACGCATGAAAGCCGCTGAACTCTTTGTAAAATGTCTGGAACAAGAGGGAATCCAGTACATCTTCGGCATTCCCGGCGAAGAAAACCTGGATGTCATGGATGCCCTGCTGGAAAGCCCCATCCAGTTCATCACGGTGCGCCATGAACAGGGGGCGGCCTTCATGGCCGACGTCTATGGCCGTCTGACCGGCAAGGCCGGCGTCTGCCTCGCCACCCTGGGACCCGGGGCCACCAACCTGGTCACCGGCGTGGCCGACGCCAACATGGACCGGGCACCGGTGGTGGCCATCGCCGGCCAGGCCGCCACCACCCGCCTGCACAAGGAGAGCCACCAAGCCCTCGACCTGGTCAACCTGTTTCGACCCATCACCAAATACAGCGTGCAGGTCCTGGACCCGGACAATGTCCCGGAAATCGTCCGCAAGGCGTTCAAACTGGCCCAGGCCGAAAAGCCGGGCTGCAGCTTTATCGATTTTCCGGAAAACATTGCCGAACAGTCGACCGACAAGACGCCGCTCAAGGTGCAACACCACCGCCCCCCTCATCCGCCCATCGAGAAGGTGCGGCAGGCCGCCCGGATTATCGCCGAGGCCCGGTTTCCCATCGTCATGGCCGGCAACGGGGTGATTCGTTCCCATGCCAGTGACATGCTGGTAGCCTTTGCGGAAAAACTGAACATACCGGTCGCCACCACCTTCATGGCCAAGGGGGTGATCCCCTTCTCCCACGAACTGGCCCTGGGGGCCGTCGGTCTGCAGGCCCACGACTACGTCTCCTGCGGTTTTGAACGGGCCGATGTCATCATTTGCGTCGGCTTTGATATCGTCGAATACCATCCCCACCTCTGGCACCCGGACAACAATCGCAAAATCATCCATATCGACTCCTCCCCCGCCGAGGTGGACGAACATTACATGCTGGAAGTGGGGGTGGTGGGCGATATTGCCCAGTCCCTCAAAGGAATCGCCGCCGAAAGCCGCTTCCACAAGGACCTGGTGCTGCACTCCCTGCGGAAGGTCATCGTCGAGGAACTGAACGCCTTCGCCGAAGACCATGAATTTCCAGTCAAGCCGCAAAAAATTCTCTGGGACCTGCGCCAGGTACTGGCACCGGAAGATCTGGTCATCTCCGACGTGGGCGCCCACAAAATGTGGATCGCCCGCATGTACAAGACCGAACGCCCCAACACCTGCATCATTTCCAACGGCTTTGCCGCCATGGGCATCGCTGTGCCCGGGGCCATCGCCGCCAAACTGGTCCATCCCGACCGGACCGTCGTGGCCGTCACCGGCGACGCCGGCTTCCTGATGAACTCCCAGGAAATAGAGACCGCCATGCGCATCGGCACCCCCATCATCATCCTGATCTGGAACGATGCCGCCTACGGGCTCATTCAATGGAAACAAATGAAAAGTTTTGGCCGGGAAAGCCATATCCAGTTTACCAATCCGGATTTTGTCCAGTATGCCCGGAGTTTCGGCGCCAAGGGCTACCGGGTGGAACGTGCCGACGATCTGGTGCCCATCCTGCGCCAGGCCATCGCCGACCAGACCGTGGTCATCATCGACTGCCCGGTGGACTATCGGGAAAACCTGAAACTGACCCAAAAACTGGGGGAACTGGTCTGCCCCATCTGAACAACCGGGGAGATCCCCCGGCCTGTTGTCAATCCATCAAAAGAAACCAAGGAACGATCACATGACATCCCTGAATGAATGGAACCCCTCCTGGAATACCGGCGTATCCCGTATCGACGAGGAACATGTGCGACTGTTTGGCATCTGGCAAGCCTTCCAGGACGCCTACGTGGAGTTTGGCGCGGTGGTGGTCAGTGGTATTCTGGAGGAGTTGGTTGATTATACCCGCTATCACTTTGCCAACGAGGAACAACAACTGGCACAGATGGAATATGTCCGGCTTCCGGAGCACCGCGAGGCCCATCGACAACTGACAGAAACCCTGCTGGCTTTTTGTGACACCCTCAACCAGACCCAGGACCGGGAGTCCATGCTGGTGGAAGTGGGCAGTTTTTTTCAGAACTGGTTTGTCCAGCACATACAGGAAATGGATTTTGCCGCCTTCCAGGACTGAGGAGACTATTTTTGAATAGCCTCCTGAGGATCACTCGTCAGCCCGGGCGATACCGTCAATTCCGACACCGGTCAGGTTTTTCAGCAAGTCGATAATGAAACGTATATCCTCGGGTTGGCGCAAGACAGAACCGTGTTGCGGGGCAATGACCGCAATGTCCTGCTGTTCCAGGATGTGCATGGCATGGTGCAACGCCTTGTTGCTGGGCATGATCTTTCTGTGAAACTCCACGATACCCGCCACCGGGCAGACCACCTTGTCAATGCAACACCGGTTGGTATCGGTACAGGTGTGACAGGCCGCATCCAACTGCAAGAACAACTCCCAATCCCGGGAAAAACTGCCGAACAGATCGCTGGTAAAAAGCGTTCTGGTGCGTTCGTCGTAAGTCATGAAATTGTCTGCGGTATGGCAATACGGTGTTCCGATAAAACGCAGCGTGCGCCCATGTACCCGCAAGACGTAATCGTGCTCGTCGATTGTCGAGATGAAATGATGTCTGCTCCGATCAATGTATGAATGGAGAAAAAGGCGGCTGCTGCCATGGGAAAAGACCGTCAGGTCGATTTCACCCCGACGTTGCTCGCTGGCACACATTTCGATAAAATTGGGCAATGCGCCGCACACGTCCGGGTCATAGTGTTGATAGATGAGATAGTGAACATCCCTCGGGTCTAGGCCGGTCTGCAGCAGTTTGGTCATGACCACCGCAAATTCGGGCCGGTCGCCACCGTCAATGACCACCCCGCACCCGTTCTCAATGATCACGTAAGGATTGCACAACAGACGGTTGTGGGCCTGATAGCTGCCAATCCAGTAGATGCCGTCGGCCACCGGCAGGGGCCTGTCATAACGACGCTCCTTTTGCGAAACGTCTTCATCATTCACCAAAGTGGTTCTCCCTGGCCATACAACAGGCACAGCGTTCTGTACCGTTTCATCACGGTTGCTTCACGACCAACCGAATCGGCCCCCATTGCCGTGTGATTGCAACCACCGACTCATCGCAGACCACAAACATAGTACGCTCGCATACAACCGTGATTCTTGAGAGGAATCTCTCCTCGCGCATCAAAAACAAACCGGTCCCGGGTGCGATGGAATACATCTTCGGAGACATTGATCCGACCGGGTTCCCCGGAGGACTCGAAGCGGGAGGCAATGTTGACGTTGTCGCCGAATATGTCAAACTGCATCCGTTCCCGACCGATAACCCCGGCCATCACCTCACCGCAGTGAATGCCGACGCGGAACTGGAAGTAGTGGTCGCGCTGCTCGCCAAAGGTTTCCCGATTGAACTGGTCGATAAAGTCAAGCAGCGCACGGGCGGTCAGTACTGCCTGCACGGCATGCTGCTCCAAGGGCTCCGGCACACCGAAAACCGCCATGTAGGAGTCACCAATGGTCTTGATCTTGGTGCCTCCATGTCTCTCCACTATGCCGTCGCAACCGGCAAAGATGCCATCCAGAATGGCGATCAACCGATCCAACGCCAGATGGGTGGCCAGTTTGGTAAAACCCGCCACATCGGTGAACAATACCGAACAGTCCGCCTTGATGGGAGTGAACACGCCCTGATATTTGATCTCCTCGGCCACCACCTCCGGCAGGGTGTTTTTCAGCAAGCGGTCCACCATCTTTTCCAGAGAAACATATTTACGGACCAGCTCCCTGAGCAACCTTTTGTGGATGTAATCGTCCTCGACAGCGGCCAAGGCCCTGATCAGCGAACTGACCACCGCGACGACGGCAGGGTCCTGCACTTTGCCGTGGATGAGCCGGCTGAGGTTGAGATGGCGCATAAAAATACTCGCGACAAGGTGGTGGCATCGGCCAGTGACGGCGCCACAACGGTGGTATCTTCCCCATGACCAGAGCGATGCAACATCCCCTCGCTGCCGCGCCATTGTCGACTGTCCTACAGGATCTGACCGCCACGGTCAAGGCTTGACACTGAGGCATTGATCATCATTCAGAGCCGCCATGATGCGACACAAACAATATCAACAAATTCAAATACAGTCTGAAAGTGGTTGCCATCGAGACATCCCGAAACGATGGTTGCCACTTGCGCATTCTATCACAAAGACCATTTTAATGGTATGGTATTCTGTCTTCCCGTTTGCAATCTCCCGTTGATGTGTTAGATTCCGGTTTGATGGATCAATGGCGCGTCTGTTCGCGGTGATCCGCCTCCCATCTGAATCGATGGCCCCATACACACTCGGGAAAAGAGATGTCACAGCTTGAGCAGATTGAAGCCACCGAACAATTAAAAACACTGACTTTCTTGACCCACAAACTCCACGCCGCCCGCGACCTCCTCCTCCCCCGCCTGATGAACGGGGAGATCGTCATATGAGTACCCTTCGGAAAATCTTGATCCTGGCCGGTCCCAACGGCGCGGGCAAGACTACCTTCGCCACCGAATTCCTGCCCAACGAGGCCGAATGCCGCCGTTTCGTCAACGCCGACCTGATCGCCGCCGGTTTGAGTCCCTTTGCCCTGGAGAGTGCCGCCATGCAGGCTGGGCGGTTGATGTTGGAGCAGATCCACGCCTACCTTCGCCAAGGGGTGGACTTTGCCTTCGAGTCCACCCTGAGCGGCAGAGGCTACGCTGCCCGCATCCCTGCATGGCAGGAACAAGGCTATCGGGTAAAGCTTTTCTTTTTGCGTTTGCCGGACGCAGAATTCGCCATCCGTCGGGTAGCCCTGCGGGTACGCCAGGGGGGACATCCTGTTCCCGATGAGACCATCCGCCGCCGCTTTGCCAAAGGTTGGGAGAATTTTCAGATCCTCTACCGCCCGATGGTGAACGAATGGGCACTTTACGACAATTCCGGCCCCGTGCCGGTCCTGCTGGACGAGGGGGAAAACCATGTCCCAACGCGATGAACCGGTCCACCGCCTGAACGATCCCGATTTCCGCCATGCCGAGGTCGCCCTGAAACGGGCCGCCGAGAAGGCGCAACGCCAAGCCCGGGAGGCCGGACTGGAGCCGGTGGTGCGTCAGTCGCAACCCGCCACCAAGCTTGAACCGAACGGAACACAGCGTTGATCCATGATTTTCTGTATGCTGACGACACCGGCCTGCCCGTGGACAGTTACGGGGAAGATGAGGTGAAGGCCATGACCGAACAGGTCTTTCTCCATATATTTCAGTCCATGCCCGAACCGTTGGGGTTGGGTTTTCACATTTAACATATTGAAACTAAATTATTTTTAATTTTCAGATCCATGCAGGATCGAACCGCCGACCACTTGAATGCCATTGGAGTCCCCTGCGGGCCGAAACGATGATCAAGACCGACAGAACGGAAGAGGCTTGCCTGACAAACCGCTTTGCTGTACCCTGCCGGCCATCATGGATAAAATCATCGTTCGAGGCTGCGGCCCTCTCAGCGGCACCATACCCATCAGCGGCGCCAAGAATGCCACGCTGCCGGCACTGGCTGCCACCCTGCTGACCGACCAGTCGGTGCACCTGGCCAACATTCCCCACCTGCTGGATGTCACTACCATGCTGGAACTGCTGGGTCAGCACGGTTCTGCCATCACCGTGGATGAACGGCTGGGCGTGGAGATCGACAACCGCACGATTGACAATTTTCTCGCTCCCTACGACCTGGTGTGCACCATGCGGGCCTCCATCCTGGTGATGGGTCCGCTCCTGGCCCGCTACGGCCGGGCAGACATCTCCCTGCCCGGTGGCTGCGCCATCGGCTCCCGACCCGTCAACCTGCACATCGACGGATTGCGGGCCATGGGCGCCGATATCTCCCTGAGCGGCGGCTATATTCACGCCCGCGCCAAACGGTTGCGCGGCGCCCGCATCGTCATGGACCCCGTCACCGTCACCGGCACCGAAAATTTGTTGATGGCCGCCACCCTGGCCAAAGGGCGCACCTTCCTGGAAAATGCCGCCAAGGAACCGGAGGTGGTCGATCTGGCCAATTTTTTGACCAAAATGGGCGCCCGCATCCACGGCGCCGGCACATCCACAATCATCGTGGACGGCGTGGATGAACTGCACAGCGCCCGACATCGCGTCATGCCGGACCGGATCGAAACCGCCACCTTCATGGTGGCTGCGGCGGTCACCGGCGGCGATATCATCCTGACCGGCACCAGCGCCGAATTCCTGGCCCTGCCCATCCAGAAATTGCAGGAGGCCGGCGTGCTGGTGGAAGAAGACCCTGGCCGGGAAAGTCTGCGCGTCCGCTGCGCCCACCCACTCCGGGGCGTCAACCTGGAAACCTCACCCTATCCAGGCTTTCCCACCGACATCCAGGCCCAGATGCTGGTGTTGAACAGCATCGCCGAGGGGGCCAGCAGCGTGGCAGAAAATATCTTTGAAAACCGTTTCATGCACGTCTCTGAACTGCAGCGGCTGGGGGCAGATATCCAGGTGATCGGCAACGTCGCCCACGTGCGTGGTCAGAGCAAACTCTACGGTGCACCGGTGATGGCCACCGACCTGCGCGCCTCGGCCTCCCTGGTGCTCGCTGGCCTGGCCGCCCAGGGCGAAACGGTCATCTCCCGCATCTATCACATCGACCGGGGCTACGAGCGCATCGAAGAAAAACTGCTCGCCCTGGGAGCCGATATCCAACGGGTCAGCGGTTGACAGCCATGACGGACACCATCCCACCCCTGATCGCCAGACTGGACAGCAGACAGGCGGACTTCCAAGCAAAATTTGCCAGTCTGCTGCAGTTGAGCAGCAGCCAGTCGGCAGAACTGGAACAACAGGTCGCCGCCATCATCGCCCAGGTGCGCCGGGAAGGAGATGCCGCCCTCATCCGCCTGACCGAACGATTCGACCGGGTCACCTTGACACCAGAGCGCATGGCCTTCTCGGTCGCAGAGGTGGATGCGGCCTGCCGGCAGGTGCCGGATGAGGAAATGCAAGCCCTGCAGACCGCCGCCGAGCGCATCCGCGCCTACCACCAATGGCAAATGCCGGCACTGGGGGTCCAGCACTACCGGGATGCCAGCGGCATGCTGCTGGGACAACGCTGGGATGCCATCGAACGGGTCGGTCTCTATGTGCCCGGTGGACTGGCCAGCTATCCCTCCTCGGTGTTGATGAATGCCCTGCCCGCCCAGGTGGCGGGGGTGGCCGAACTGGTCATGGTGGTGCCCACCCCGGATGGCCTCATCAATCCCCTGGTGCTGGCCGCCGCCCGGGTCGCCGGTGTCAAGGAGATCTACCGGGTCGGCGGTGCCCAGGCCATCGCCGCCCTGGCCTATGGCGATACCACTCTTCCCCGGGTGGACAAGATTGTGGGACCGGGCAACATCTGGGTCGCCACCGCCAAACGGCAGGTCTTTGGCCAGGTGGGCATCGACATGATCGCCGGTCCCTCCGAAATCCTGATCATCGCCGACCGGGAGAGCAATCCCGAGTGGCTGGCCGCCGACCTGCTCTCCCAGGCGGAACACGATGAACTGGCCCAGGCCATCCTGATCACCGACCATCCTCCCCTGGCCGACGCCGTGGCCCTGCAACTGGACCGGTTGATGCGAACCCTGAACCGCCAGGCCATCTGCCGCACCGCCCTGGCCAACCGGGGCGCCCTGATCATCGTCCGGGATCTGGCCGAGGCCTGTCAACTGGCCTCCCAGGCGGCACCGGAACATCTGGAACTCTCCCTGACCGACCCGGAAGCGGCCCTGCCGCTCATCCGCCACGCCGGGGCCATCTTCCTGGGACGCCACACCCCGGAGGCCATCGGCGATTATGTGGCCGGCCCCAACCATGTCCTGCCCACGGGTGGCACGGCCCGTTTTTCCAGTCCGCTGGGGGTGTACGATTTCCTCAAACGGTCCAGCCTGCTGGGCGGCGACCACACCGCCCTGCGGCAGATCGGGCCCGTCGCCGCCCGACTGGCCCACAGCGAGGGGTTGACCGCCCACCAGTACAGCGTTGAGGTACGCCTGGAGTCCCCGCCATGACCAGAATGGCCCATGTCGCACGCAAAACCCGGGAGACCGCCGTGCAGGTCACGGTGCACCTGGACGGTACAGGCCGCGCCGACCTCCAGACCGGTTGCGGCCTGCTGGACCACATGCTGGAACAGTTGGCCCGCCACGGCCTGTTCGACCTGGAGGTCCACGCCAAGGGCGACACCCACGTGGACGATCACCACACCGTGGAGGATGTGGGCATCACCCTGGGACAGGCCTTCCGACAAGCGCTGGGGGACAAACGGGGCATCGCCCGGTTCGGTGCGGCCACCGTACCCCTGGATGAAGCCCTCTCCCGCGTGGTGGTGGACCTCTCCAATCGTGCCACACTGGTGTGGCAGGTCACCTTTACCGGTGCCAAAATCGGCCAGTTTGATGCCGAACTGTTCCGCGAATGGTTTGCCGCCTTCGCCCAGCAGGGCGGCATCACCCTGCACGTGGCCAACCTGTACGGCAGCAACGATCACCATCGGATCGAATCCTGCTTCAAGGCGCTGGCCCTGGCTTTGCGGCAGGCCTGCACCCTGGACCCCCGTCGCCAGGATACGGTGCCCAGCAC
This sequence comes from Magnetococcus sp. DMHC-8, assembly GCA_039908555.1. Classification (GTDB taxonomy): domain Bacteria; phylum Pseudomonadota; class Magnetococcia; order Magnetococcales; family Magnetaquicoccaceae; genus Magnetaquicoccus. Next base: position 17,193 of record JAMOAX010000012.1, on the reverse strand, counting down.
CAAGGGCACCCTCTCCGACGGCTGATCCTGCCCTCCCTGGAGCAACCCATGATAACTGTCATCGATTATGGTTCCGGCAATCTGCGTTCCGTGGCCAAGGCACTGGAATCGGTGGGCGGCCGGGTCCGGGTCAGCCAGGATGAGGCGGATCTCCGGCAGGCCACCCATCTGGTACTGCCCGGCGTGGGGGCCTTCGCCGATTGCCACCGCAACCTGACGGCCAGTCGACTCCTGCCCCCCATGCTGACCCACATCCAGGCAGGCAAACCGTTTCTGGGCATCTGCGTCGGCATGCAACTGCTCTTTACCGAAGGCCGCGAGTTCGGCACCCACCCGGGACTGGACCTCATCCCGGGCCACGTCACAAGGTTTGCCACCACCATGCCCGACCCGGAGGATGCCGGACGCCATCTCAAGGTGCCCCACATGGGCTGGAATCCGCTCCAGCAGACCCGCCCCCACCCCCTGTGGCGGGATATTCCCGACGGGGCCCATTTTTATTATGTCCACTCCTTCCATGCCTGCCCGGCAGACGAGACGGTGGTGGTCGGCCACAGTCAGTACGGCCTCCCTTTTACGGCGGCCGTCGCCCGGGACAACCTGTTCGCCACCCAGTTTCACCCCGAAAAAAGCCAACGCCACGGCCTGTGCCTGCTGCAACATTTTGTCGACTGGAGACCTTGAGAACATGATCATCATCCCGGCCATCGACTTGAAAGAGGGACAATGCGTCCGTCTGTTCCAGGGTGACATGACACAGCACACCGTCTACTCGGACGACCCGGCGGCCATGGCGTTGCATTGGCAACAACAGGGGGCCCAGTGTCTGCATGTGGTGGACCTGAACGGCGCCTTTGCCGGCCAACCGGCCAACGCCCCCGCCATCGCCGCCATCCTGGCCGCCACCACCCTGCCGGTGCAGTTGGGCGGCGGCATCCGCTCCCTGGCGACCATCGAAAACTGGCTGGCCATGGGCGTCCAGCAGGTCATCCTGGGCACAGTGGCCTGTCGCGAACCGGAACTGGTACGGCAGGCCTGCCGCTTGTATCCAGGCCGCATCCTGGTGGGCATCGACGCCCGGGATGGTCGGGTGGCGGTGCAGGGCTGGGCAGAGGTCACCGATATCCATGCGGTGGCGTTGGCACAACGCTTTGAAGAGGCCGGCGTCACCGCAATCATCTTTACCGATATCGCCCGGGACGGGGCGCTGGGTGGTCCCAATCTGGAGGCCACCCGCACCCTGGCCGCCGCCGTCACCATCCCCGTCATCCTGTCGGGGGGAATCTCCTCGCTGGCCGATGTCCAACGGGTGGTGCAGGAAGCCGGGCCCTACGCCAACGGCGGGCGCATCGCCGGCATCATCACCGGCAAAGCCCTGTACGACGGCCGCCTGGACTTTTCTGCCGCTGTGGCCGCCTGCACCTCCACTGCTCAGCCCAGTGCCGGTTAAATTTTTCAGCAAACCTGTCATAGCTTGTGGTATGATTCCTGCGCTTCGACATCAACCTCCGGGCCAGACCGGCGGCAGGCCGGCGGATGGTACCGCAACGGGTTTTTGATGAATAGAACACCAGGGATGACAGCATGACGCACAAATCAGGTTTATTGCGACAGGCAACCAGGCGGGTGTCGGCCGTTTTGCTGGCCGCACTGGCCGTGGTCTCCGTGCTCGCCGTGCAATTGCAACGGAGTGCCATGGATCACGCCTCCGCCACCCTCATAGCCGATCTGCAGCACCATTATTCGGAAAAAATCCAGCGTCTGGAACAGGAATGGCGGCTGACCACGGCCCGCCTCGCCACCCATCTGGCCAATGAACATTATTCCCGTGAACAGGCCTGGCACGGGCTGACCGTGACCGACCTGGCCACCGATCTGGCCTTTCTGGACCGCAGCCAGTTTCCGGTCATCCTGGTGGTGGGAACCGATCAGAAAATTCTGGTCACACTGTCCAATCTGGCCATCAACCTGCCTGACCGGTTTGCCCTGGCCGATGCGTCCGGGTGGTATTTCGATGCGGAAAACGGCCGACTGTTCCGCTGGCATGCCCAGTCCATGCAGGCGGGCAACCGGACACTGGGATCGCTGGTGCTGCTGGTCGCCGTGGACAATGGGTTGCTGTTCCTCCACGCCCTGCCGCGTACCGACCTGCTATTGCAGTGGCAGGACCAACTGGTCGCCGCCTCCCGGGGTACCAACCATCCGGAACGGGTCATCATGGCGGATGGTCACACCTGGCTGGGCGGTCTGCGCCATACACAAATCTCCCTGCCCTGGGGAACGGGGCAGGACCAGACTGCGCACTGGGTGATCCAACATCATGCCACGCCCCTCTTTTCCCTGCGGGAAATCCTGCTGGCCGGACCGGTCACCCTGCTGGTGCTGGCGCCCCTGTTCTGGTGGTCGCTGGGGGGATGGGTCGCCCGCCTGGCCCAACGCATCACCCTGTTGAAAGAAGTTTCACAGACATTCGGCACCCGGCATGCCATTTCCGATGCCGTCCATGCCCGTCTGGCAGTCGTGAAAAACAGCTCCCGGGACGAGATGAGCGATGTGGCCGAGGCCATGGAACAGTTGGTCAACCGGCTCAATGGACTGGCAGACCGGGATCTGCGCGCCTACGTCAATCGCATCGCCATCAGCGCCCTGCTGGAAATCGGTATCGAACCGCTGGCCCTGCACCGCAAGCTGGAGGTCGCCCTGGAGATCATCCTCACCGTGCCCTGGTTGGCCATGCAGTACAAAGGGTCCATCTTTCTGGTCACCGGGGACGAACAACTGGAGATGGTGGCCCAGAAAAACCTCAACAATCACCTGCTCCGGACCTGCGAACGGATACCCTACGGGTTTTGTCTGTGCGGCAAGGCCGCCCAACAACGGCAGATCGTGTTTGCCAACGCCTTGGATGAGCGTCACGACGTCACCTTCGACGGCATTCGCGAACATGGCCATTATTGCATTCCCATCCTGCTGCAGGATAAGCTGCTGGGCGTGCTCAATCTGTATGTGGATCATGGCCACCGGTATGACCCGGAAGAGGAGGCCTTCCTCACCTCCATTGCCAATACCCTGGCGGGGGTGATAGACCGGGGTCTGGCAGATGACCGCATTCGCCACATGGCCAGTCATGATGCCTTGACCGGTCTGCCCAACCGTCTGCTCTTTCACGAATTGCTCAACCAGGAGGTGCGGCGCGCCACCCGGTATCAGCAAACCCTGGCGGTGGGATTCGTCGATCTGGACCATTTCAAGGCGGTCAACGATACCCTGGGCCACGAGGCCGGCGACCTGTTGCTGAAAGCCGTCAGCACCCGGGTCCGCCAGCAACTGCGTGACTCGGACACCCTGGCCCGCATGGGCGGCGACGAGTTTGCCCTCATCCTGCCCGCCATCGGCGACCGGGATAACGCCATCGCCGTGTGCAACAAGATCGTGCAAACCCTGAGTGAGCCCTTCCTCATCCAGGACAATGCCTGCCAGATCGGCGCCAGTATCGGATTAAGCCTCTTTCCCGCCCACGGCCAGGAGGTGGACACCCTGCTCCAGACCGCCGATCAGGCCATGTATGTCGTCAAGAAGGGAGGGCGCAACGGGGTTGCCGTTTATACCGAAGAAGGGCAAGACCCCGCCGGTCCCCTACAATAAATGGGATGGCCATCGCTGCCAACGGGTGCCGGTCACAATCATGGGCATGCGACACGATGGGCCTGCCCCCAGCCACCTGCAACGGGAATCCCCGACATCATGAAAGCAGAGATCCTGAACCGCACCGAGTTGTATCGGGGATTTGTTCGCCTGGAAAAAATTCGGTTGCGTTATCAACGGTTCGATGGTCAAATGAGCCCGGAGATGGACTCAGACGTCCTGCTGCGCAGCGACTCCGTCGCGGTGTTGCCCTATGATCCCGTCACCGACATGGTCATTCTGATCCGTCAGTTCCGGATCGGGGCCTATCTGGCAGGAGAACGCCAATGGTCCCTGGAAATTGTCGCCGGTGGCTGCACAGATGACGACTGGGAGGCCAATGCGCGACGGGAGGTGCTGGAAGAGATCGGCTGGGAGGTCGCGTCCTTGCACCCGATAGCCACCTACTACTCCTGTCCCAACTTGACCAATGAACGGGTCTGCCTGTTCCTGGGCATCATAGACAGTACGAACAGATCGTCGCCAGGCGGCGGCCTGCTCCACGAAAATGAAGACATCCAGACGCTGCCCATGCCTTTTTCCCAGGCCATGGCGTTGCTTGACACCGGTCAACTCAACAACAGCCCCGTCTTCATGAGCATGCAGTGGTTGGCCCGACATCGGGACACGGTACGCCAACAAGCACAACAGAGGAATGGCCAGTGATGCAAAAAAAGATTTTGATCGTCGATGATGAACCCAACAATCTCCTGCTGCTGCGTCACATCCTGCAGGAACAGTACCAGCTTGTCATGGCCCTCGGCGGCGAACAGGCCGTGGAGATGGCCATGCGGGAACGACCGGATATCGTGCTCCTCGACATCATGATGCCGGGCATGGATGGCTATGAGGTGTGCGAAAAACTCAAGGCCAGTCCCGTCACCCGGGAGATCCCGATCATCTTCATTACCGCCCTGACCGGGGTGACCGAGGAGACCAAGGCGTTCGATGCGGGGGCCGTGGACTATGTCCTGAAACCCGTTTCCAGCCCTGTCGTGCTGCGGCGCATCCGGACCCATCTCTCCCTGGTGCGGGCCAAAGAGCTGGAGGACAGCCAGAAGGAGGCCATTTTCATGCTCGGGGAGGCCGGGCACTACAATGACACGGATACCGGCATGCACATCTGGCGCATGGCCGCCTATGCCCGTGCCATCGCCGAAGCCGCAGGCTGGCCCGACCACATGGTGGAATGGTTGGAACTGGCCGCCCCCATGCACGACACCGGCAAGATCGGCATCCCGGACGACATCCTGAAAGCCCCCCGCAAGCTGACACCGGAAGAGTGGGAAATCATGAAGACCCATTCCCGGATCGGCTGTCAGATTCTCAGCAAAAGCGACACCCCCATCTTTACGATGGCCGCCGAGATTGCCCTCAACCACCACGAAAAATGGGATGGCACCGGCTATCCGGGGGGACTGGCCAGACGGGCCATTCCGGAATCCGCCCGCATCATCGCCCTGGCCGACGTTTTCGATGCCCTGACCATGAAACGCCCCTACAAGGAACCCTGGAGCATCCCGGATGCCGTGGCGGAAATCCGCAAAAATGCCGGCACCCATTTTGAACCACGACTGGTGCAACTGTTCGATGAGATCCTGCCCCGGATCATGCAACTCCACGAGGAATGGAGCAAAAAAGAGACCCGGAAAGAATAAATCCGTCGGGGCAGTGATGCTCGCAAAACTCTGTTTGCCACCCGGCGCAAAAAGAGGTACGCTGGCAATCTGGTCTTTTCTTCTACCCAGGATACACGGATGAGCGCCACCCCATCGGACAGCCCGCCCGGCATTGCGCTGGACCAAAAAACCATGGACGTGCTGGTCACCAACATTATTCCCACCTCCAAATATTTTGAGGTGCGGTTTGACCGTGTGCAGCAGCAGATTGCCCAACTGGGCACCTCCCTGCAACGGCAAATCGCCAACGTCAACGACACGCTGCAACGGCAGATCGACCGGATCAACGTGGATCTCGTCGAGTTTCGCAAGGATGTGGACAAACGGTTCGAACAGGTGGACAAGCGGTTTGAACAGGTGGACAAGCGGTTCGAACAGGTGGACAAGCGGTTCGAACAGATTGATGCCAAACTGGACAAGCTGCTGGAGCGCATCGATGTCAAGATTGATGCCGGTCTGCGGGAAAACCGCGCCATGATCATCCGTCTCTTCAGCTTTACCCTGCTGTTTACGGCCTTGTCGGTCACCGGCATGTTTGCCAAAATGTTCCACCTGTTCTGACCAGCGGCCAACCCTTGCCCTCTCCATCCTCTGCCTGGCGTCTCAGCCATTTCGACTACCTTCTGCCTGCGGACCGCATTGCCCAGCGACCGATGACGCGCCGCGATCAGGCACGTCTGCTGGTCAGTCTGCCCCATGCCCTGCGGGATCAGCGGATCAGTCACCTGCCCGACTGGTTGCAACCGGGGGATCTGTTGGTGCTGAACGACACCCGGGTCATCCCCGCCCGCCTGCTGGCCCACAAGCCCTCCGGGGGCCGGGTGGAAATCCTGCTGTTGCGACCCCTCCCCATGCCCGGGCATTGGGAGGCCATGGCCAACAGCAACAAAAAGATCCCCCCGGGATTGCAGGTGACCGTCGCTCCCGGTTTTCAGGTCACCGTCCTGGAACGGTTGGCCACCGGCTTTCATGTCCAACTGCATGCCGAACAGGAAGCGGTCTCCACCGCCCTGCAGCGGTATGGGCAACTGCCCCTGCCACCCTACATTACCGGTTCCGACCCCGGGCAGGATCGCCACCGCTATCAGACCCTCTTTGCCCGCCAACCGGGGGCCGTGGCGGCCCCGACCGCCGGCCTGCACTTTACCCTGCCGCTGCTGACCCGCCTGCGGGCCCGGGGAATACGGACCACCACCATCACCCTGCACGTCGGTCCGGGCACCTTCCAGCCCGTGCGGGAAGAGGTGCTGACCCGGCACCGGATGCACCGGGAACGGTGCATCCTCTCCCACCACACGGCCCGTCTGGTCAATGCCACCCACGCCCGGCACGGTCGGGTCATCGCCGTCGGCACCACGGCATTGCGAACCCTGGAAACCGCCGCCCTGCCCAGCGGGCGCGTCCAACCCTTTGCCGGCGAGACCGACCTGTTCATTCTGCCCGGCTACCGCTTCCGCGCAGTGGATGCACTGCTCACCAATTTTCACCTGCCCCGATCCACCCTGTTGATGCTGGTCGCCGCCCTGGTCGGCAAACGACGACTGGACCGGGACTACGCCCATGCCATCGCCCGGGGCTACCGGTTTTATTCCTACGGCGATGCCATGCTGCTCTTTCCACAGGCCCGCCAATGAGCCCATCACCTTTTTTTGAACTGCTCCATACCGATCCGAGCGGGGCCCGGCGCGGGCGTCTGCATACCCCCCACGGCACGGTGGAAACCCCCATCTTCATGCCCGTCGGCACCGCAGCGACCGTCAAGACCCTCTCCTCGGCGGATTTGGGCGCCATCGGCGCCCAGATCATCCTGGGCAACACCTATCATCTGTTTTTGCGTCCGGGACACCACATCATTGCCCGCCTGGGCGGTCTGCACCGGTTCATGAACTGGCCGGGCCCCATCCTCACCGACTCCGGCGGCTACCAGGTATTCAGCCTGGGTGCCACCCGGCGCATCCGCGAGGAGGGGGTGACCTTTCGCTCCCACCTGGATGGCAGCCCGCTCTTTCTGACGCCGGAACTGGCCATCCAGATCCAGGAGGCCCTGGGCGCCGACATCATGATGCAGTTGGACGAATGTCCTCCCTATCCGGCAACCCGCGCCTATCTGGCGCAATCCCTGCAGATGTCCCTGCGCTGGGCCCGCCGATGTCTCGAGGCCCGCACACCGGAACGGGGACAAGCCCTGTTTGGCATCGTGCAGGGGGGCATGGAGGCCGATCTGCGCCGCGAGTCGGCAGAAGGGCTGCTGGCCATGCACTTTGACGGCTACGCCCTGGGGGGACTCTCCGTGGGCGAACCGAAGGAACGGATGCAAGAGGTGCTCTCCTATGCCCCCGCCCTGCTGCCCGAACATCAGCCCCGCTATTTGATGGGCGTGGGCAAACCGGTCGATCTGGTCGAGGCCGTGGCCGCCGGGCTGGACATGTTTGATTGCGTGCTGCCCACCCGCAATGCCCGCAACGGTCAACTGCTGACCCGGCACGGCCCCATGAACATCAAACAGGCCCGCTTCCGCGAAGACGCCCGCCCGGTGGATGCACTCTGCGGCTGCGAAACCTGCCGTCAATACAGCCGCGCCTATCTGCACCATCTGTTCCGCAGCAAGGAAATCACCGGCCTGCGCTTGATGACGTTGCACAATCTGCACTATTACCTGCAACTCATGGCTGTGATGCGCGAGGCCATTCAGCAAAACCGTTTTGCGGCGTTCCGCCGCGCCTTTGGCGCAGACTGGTCGTCTGCACCCGATTGAAGGCCAAATCGACCTGAGCGCCATTAAAATCCTTTACAATCCTGTTGCGCTGTCCTAGCGTCATCCGTTTGGGAGCATCGGGTGGCACCCTGCGTCCGCCGTCCCCGCTGCAACCACGACACAACGGTGTGCGCCCCATGGGTCCCGGTCGGACGCGACGGGCCCTGGCGATGCGCGCACTTTCTATCGATTGACCAGCAGCGTGTGGAGAACAATCACCATGTTCGATCTGATCAGTACCGCTCATGCGGGCAACCCACCCGGTCCGGAAGCCGCCATGGGCAACATTATTTTCATGATTGCCCTGTTTGCCATCTTTTATTTTTTCCTGATCCGCCCGCAACAAAAGCAGGCCAAGGCCCACAAGGAGATGGTGGCCAACCTGGGCCGGGGCGATGCCGTGGTCACCAACGGCGGTCTGGTGGGCCGGATTCACCGGGTCGAAGAGGACATCGTCATTCTGGAAGTGGGCGATGTGGAGATCGGCAACAAAATGTTTCGACCCGTGCGCCTGCGCGTGCGCCGCGTCAGCGTGGCCGAGGTGACCGCCAAAGCCAACGTTGCCCTGGACAAACCAACCACCACGGAAGACAATCAAGGCTGATACCATGCGACAAGTACCCTTATGGAAGCCCGCCCTGGTGCTGTTCACCGTCTTGATCTCACTGCTGTATGTCTTCCCCAGTGTCTACCGGGGCACACCCTCCTGGTGGCCATCCTGGATGCCCCATCAGGTCATCTCCCAGGGACTGGACCTGCAGGGCGGTCTGTATCTGCTGCTGAACGTGGAGACCGACAAGGCGCTGGAACAGACTGCCGAAAATCTGGTGGATGAGGTACGGGTCTCCCTGCGCAAGGAACACCTGCGCTACCAGAGCGCCGAACGGGAAGGAATGGATGCCGTGGTGGTACAGTTGGCCGACAGCGCTGACTCCCCCAAGGTTCGACAAATATTGGAAAAAGATTTACCCACCACCCAGATGACGGAAGATCCCGCCACCAAAAAATTGCGGCTGACCATCAAGCCCCAGGAACAAAAAGAGATCCGCCGGTTTGCCATGGAGCAGTCCATCCAGACCATCCGTTCCCGCGTGGACCAGTTCGGCGTCACGGAACCCACCATCCAGAAACAGGGCGAGGATCGCATCCTGATCCAGTTGCCGGGACTGACCGATCCCACCCGGGCCAAGGCGTTGATCGGGCGTACCGCCCGCCTGGAGTTCAAGATGGTGGATGAAAAAGGGGATCTCTCGGCGGCGCTGGCCGGACGGATGCCGCCCGGGGATCTGCTGCTGTACGGCAACCGGGAGTCGGGACAAAAAAACCGACAACCCTATCTGCTCAAAAAGCGTACGGTCATCTCCGGTGATCTGTTGACCGATGCCCGGGTCAATTTCAGCCAGTACAACGAACCCTACGTCTCCATCACCTTCAATCGCCAGGGGGAACGCAAATTCGCCCAGTTGACCGGCGAACACGTGGGAGAACGCATGGCCATCGTCCTGGACAATGTGGTCTTCTCTGCCCCGGTCATCCGGGAAAAGATTGAGGGCGGCCGTGCTCAGATCAGCGGCAGCTTTTCCACCGAAGAGGCGCACGACCTGGCCATCATCCTGCGGGCCGGCGCCCTGCCTGCCCCGGTCAAGATCGTCGAGGAACGCACGGTGGGACCGACTCTCGGCCGGGATTCGGTGGATCAGGGACTGGCCTCCATTCTGATCGGAGGGGCGATGGTGCTGCTCTTCATGGGGGTGTATTACAAAGGCTTCGGTTGGCTGGCCAACCTGGCCGTGCTGCTCAATGTGCTCATGCTGATGGCCGCCCTGGCCATGCTCCAGGCCACCCTGACCATGCCCGGTATCGCCGGGGCGGTCCTGCTGATGGGCATGTCCGTGGATGCCAACGTGCTCATCTTTGAACGCATCCGCGAAGAGTTGCGGCTGGGCAAAACCCCGCTGGCCGCCATTGAACACGGCTACTCCCGGGCCTTTGCCACCATTCTGGACTCCCACATCACCACGCTGATCACCGGACTGGTATTGTATCAGTTCGGTACCGGTCCGGTGCGGGGCTTTGCCGCCACCCTTTCCATCGGCCTGGTCATCTCCATGTATACCGCCGTCTTTGTCACACGGGTGGTGCTGGACATGATCCTGCAGGGACGGCATGTCAAATCATTGAGTGTTTAACCGCCGGGCGCACTGGCAGACCGGCCCGGCAGGGCAGGTCTGCCTCATACCCGCCCACCGGTCCAAAAGGAATAGCGTGATGGAACTGATTCACACCAAGACCCGATTCGACTTTGTCTGCTTCCGCTCCCAGCTCATCGCCTTCTCCCTGACAGGCATGCTGACACTGGTGAGCCTGATCTCTCTGTGGGTCCAGGGCTTGAACCTGGGTATCGATTTTTCCGGTGGCACCCTGGTGCAGGTCCGGTTTGTCAAGCCGCCACACCTGGATCAGATGCGCGCCACCCTGGCTCAACTGGCGTTGGGTGACGTCACCATCCAGGAGTTCGGCGCCCCGGAGGAGATCCTGATCCGGGTGGCCAGGCAGGCCTCTGGCGCGGACGCCCAGAGTGTCCTGGCCGCCCGGGTGGTGGAGGCCGTCAAGCCGTTGGCCGGCGATGGCGGGGTGGAGTTGCGACGGGTGGAATTTGTGGGCCCCCAGGTCGGATCTGAACTGGTGGTCAACGGTCTGCTGGCCGTGTTTTATTCCCTGCTCGCCATCCTCGTTTTTATTGCCTGGCGGTTTGAATGGCGTTTTGCCTACGGGGCCATTCTCTCCCTGATCCACGATGTCATCATCACCCTGGGACTGTTCTCCATCACCCAGAAAGAGTTCACCCTGGTGGTGCTGGCCGCCGTCCTGACCGTGATCGGTTATTCCATCAACGATACCATCGTGGTCTTCGACCGGATTCGGGAAGAGCGGGGACGATCCCGCAAGCCATCGATGGCCGATGTCATCAACCGGGCGGTCAACGATACCCTCTCGCGTACGATCATCACCTCCCTGACCGTGGTGCTGGTGTTGATCGCCCTGCTGCTGTTCGGTGGTCTGGTGATCCACGATTTTGCACTGGCCCTGTTTTGCGGCGTGGTGCTTGGCACCTACTCCTCCATCTTTGTGGCCAGCCAGATCGTCCTGCTGCTGGACCGGAAGGTGACCAGCGAACCGGATCAACCCCTGGTCCAGGCTACGGAGACCCCATGAGCGCACCCAAACAGCCCGCCCTGCAGCCGGAAAAAGAGGATTATGATGCCCGCTTCGAAGTGGTGCAGCCGGGTTTTTCCGCCGACCAGGAGCAGATCCATGCAGAGGCCATCGCCTTTCTGCGCAAGCGGATGAGAAAAGGCGACCCCTGGAAAAAAATGGTCGAGGCCCTCGCCATGCCGGATGAATCGTTCAAAGCGGTCGTCCTCGATGATTTTTTGAAAATCACACTGGCGGAACGCCATTTTCAGGGCCGGGAAGAGATAAAAAGTATTGCCCGCCTTTTGCATATGCCGGTAGAATTGCTGGCGGCTGTCAAGGGGGAGATGCTGCGTGAGGTCAGGGATGCCTCGATAGAGGTGTATCACCGCACCCGCCCGGAACAGACGAACGGATGATGACCGGTTTTACCCGGTCTGCCATTGGCGGTGGTCCATTGAAAAAAGGTGGCAAACATGGCACGAATTCTGGTTGTTGATGATGACATGTCCATCCGGGCCCTGTTGCGGGAAATCCTGGAAGAAGAAGGGCATCAGGTGACCGAAGCGGTCGATGGCAAACAGGGCGTGCACATCTACCGGGAGGAACCGGCTGACCTGGTGATCACCGACATTTTGATGCCGGAAAAGGATGGGGTGGAGTTGATCATGGAGTTGCAGGAGACCTTCCCTGAGGTGCGGATCATTGCCATGTCCGGCGGCGGACGGGGACTGGATGCCCAGTTCAGCCTGCGCATCGCCAAGGATTTCGGTGCCGTCCAGCAAATGGAAAAGCCGTTCACCCGCAAACGGGTACTGGAAACAGTGCAGCGGGTGTTGTAAGGCGGCGGACAGTTTGTCACGCCAACACAGTGATTCACTGTCATCCGGTGAGCCTCGTACCCCGGAGACCCGTCAACACAGGCATGTGGGGAGTTGCAAGGTGCAATTGACAGGTGCGGAAATTGTGGTCAGGTGCCTGCTGGAGCAGGGAGTCCGAACGGTGTTCGGCTATCCGGGCGGCGCGGCGCTGTACATCTACGATGAAATTTACAAGGCGGAACAGCGGCTGACCCATGTACTCTCCCGCCACGAGCAGGGGGCGCTGCATGCGGCGGACGGCTATGCCCGGGTAACGGGCGAGGTGGGAGTCGCCATCGTGACCTCCGGTCCCGGCGCCACCAATGCGGTGACGGGACTGGCCACCGCCTACATGGATTCCATCCCCGTGGTCTGCATCTCTGCCCAGGTGCCGGTTGCCCTGATCGGCAACGATGCCTTCCAGGAGGTGGATACGGTGGGCATCACCCGTTCCTGCACCAAACACAACTATCTGGTGCGTGAGGTGGGCGACCTGGCGCGGGTGCTGCGCGAGGCCTTCTACATTGCCAGAACCGGCCGGCCCGGGCCGGTCCTGGTGGACATCCCCAAGGATGTCACCAATACCCTCTGTGCCTATGCCCCGCCCGGCGCCGACGTGACCATCCGCTCCTACCGACCCACCGTCAAGGGGCATATCCGTCAGGTGCGCCGCGCCGTGGAAATGCTGCAGGCCGCCCGCCGCCCCCTGCTCTACACCGGTGGCGGCGTCATTCTCGCCAACGCCTGGCAAGGTCTGCAGCAACTGACCCGCTCCCTGAATCTGCCCATTACCAGCACCCTGATGGGACTGGGGGCCTTTCCGGCCACGGACGGGCGGTTTTTGGGCATGCTGGGCATGCACGGCACCTATGAGGCCAACATGGCCGTCTCCCACTGCGACCTGCTGGTGGCCATCGGGGCCCGGTTTGACGACCGGGTGACCGGCAAGATTGCCGCCTTTGCTCCCCTGGCCAAAATCATCCACCTGGATGTGGACCCCACCTCCATCTCCAAGAATGTCCGGGTGGATCTGCCCATCGTCGGCGACGTGCGCGCCGTGCTGGACCAGATCAACACCCTCATCCAGGCAGAAAACCGCCAGGAACAGCGGGAAGAGATCCGGCCGTGGTGGGAGCAGATTGAGGAGTGGCGCAAAAAAGAGTGCCTGCGCTTTACCCAGGGCGATGAGGTGATCGAGCCGCAATATGTGATCCAGACCCTGTGCGAGTTGACCAACGGCGAAGCTATCGTCGCCACCGATGTCGGCCAGCACCAGATGTGGGCCGCCCAGTTTTACGGTTTCACGGAGGCCCGGCACTGGTTGACCTCGGGTGGCCTGGGCACCATGGGCTACGGTCTGCCGGCCGCTGTCGGCGCCCAGGTGGCCAGACCGGACCGACTGGTGGTCGTGATCACGGGGGACGGGTCCATCCAGATGAACATTCAGGAACTGGGCACCTGTCTCCAGTACCGGCTGCCAATAAAAATCATCATCCTGAACAACGGCTTTCTCGGCATGGTGCGCCAGTGGCAGGAGTTCTTCTACGAAAGACGCTATGCCCAGACCGATATTGCGGTCTCGCCGGACTTTGTCAAACTGGCGGAAGCATACGGGGCGTTGGGGTTGCGCACCGACCGGCCCGACCAGGTGGTGGCCGTGTTGCGCCAGGGTCTGGCCCACCCGGGCACGGTCGTCATGGACTTCCGGGTGCGTCGCGAGTCCAATGTCTACCCCATGGTGCCGGCCGGCGGTGCCCTGCACGACATGATGCTGGGCGAAATTTTATAGGGGGCGGACGTGAGACATATCATATCGGTGCTGGTCGAAAACGAAGCCGGGGTGCTGTCACGGGTGGCCGGACTCTTTTCCGCTCGGGGCTTCAACATCGAGAGCCTGACAGTCGCCCCGGTCGGCAACGGTGAAACCTCCCGCATCACCCTGGTCACCGCCGGAGACGGCCCCATCGTTGAGCAAATTCTCAAACAACTCAACAAATTGATCCCGGTCATCCAGGTGGTCAACCTGAGCGACGGACCCCACGTGGGGCGGGAGCTGATGCTGCTCAAGATCATGACGGAACGGGGCCAACCGGAAAAGAGCCTGCGTGACGAAATATTGAACATTGCCAACATTTTCCGTGCACAGGTCGTCGATGCCACTCCGGCATCGCTGGTCATCGAGGTCACGGGTGACAATGACAAACTGAACGCCTGTCTGGCCATGCTGGAACCGTTCGGAGTGGCGGAGGTGGTGCGTACCGGTCAGGTGGCACTCGCCCGCGGCAGTCGGAAATAGTTTTTGTTTGTCCACCTTTTCAAGCACAAGGAACCCTTTGAATGAAAGTGTTTTATGACCGTGATGCCGATCTGGCGCATTTGAAAACCAAGAAAATAGCCATCATCGGCTACGGCTCCCAGGGGCATGCCCATGCCCAGAATCTCAAGGATTCCGGCATGCACGTGGTCGTCGGCCTGCGTGCCGGTTCCACCTCCTGGAAAAAGGCGGAAAATGCCGGTCTGCCGGTGGCGGAAATAGCCCAGGCGGTCGCTGGCGCAGACCTGGTCATGCTGCTGGCCCCGGATGAACATCAGGCCCGCATCTACCGTGAAAACATTGCCCCCCATCTCAAAAGCGGTGCCGCACTGGCCTTTGCCCACGGCTTCAACATTCATTTCGGGCAGATCGACCCCCCTCTGGAGTGCGATGTCTTTCTCGCCGCCCCCAAGGGACCGGGCCATCTGGTGCGGGCCGAGTACACCCGGGGTGGCGGGGTGCCCACCCTGATCGCCATCCACCAGGATTTTTCCCGGGAGGCCAGACGGACTGCCCTGGCCTATGCCTCTGCCATCGGCGGTGGGCGGGCCGGCATCATTGAGACCACCTTCAAGGAAGAGACCGAAACCGACCTGTTCGGCGAACAGGCCGTTCTGTGCGGCGGTATTTCTGCCCTGATCCAGGCCGGTTTTGAAACCCTGGTGGAGGCCGGTTACGCGCCGGAAATGGCCTACTTTGAATGCCTGCACGAAACCAAACTGATCGTCGACCTGATCTATGAGGGCGGCATCGCCAACATGCGCTACTCCATCTCCAATACGGCGGAATACGGGGACGTGACCCGCGGCCCCCGCATCATCACCGATGCCACCAAACAGGAGATGAAACGTATCCTTGAGGAGATCCAGACCGGTGAATTCGCCCGGGAATGGATACTGGAAAACATGGCCGGTCGCCCCCGCTTCCAGGCCCTGCGCCGCCGCGGCCAGCACCACCCCATCGAGGAACTGGGCCGCGACCTGCGCGCCATGATGCCCTGGATTCAGAAGGGACAGTTGGTTGACAAGAGCAAAAACTAAAACCGGACAAGACCTTGGGGGCGGAAAACCGCCCCCGACACCCCCACCTTTTTTTCCAATAATGAGAGACCCTCTATGCGTAGCCCAGTCGCCGCAGAAGGATGGCCGTTCATCGCCATATTCGTTGGCATCGCCGTGGCCGGGGAGATTGTCTGCCCCTCCCGCATCGGCTCCCTGCTGCTCTGGGTTCTGGCCGGCTGGTGCGTCTGGTTTTTCCGTGACCCGGAACGTCAGCCACCCCCCGGCACCGGACTGGTCATCGCCCCGGCGGATGGCCGGGTGATCGCCATCGAAGAGGTGGCCCATGCCCCCCTGTCCGGTCAGGCAGCCCGCAAATGCTCGATTTTCATGAATGTGTTCAGTGTACACGTCAACCGCTGTCCGATCTCCGGTCAGGTGACGGATCTGGCCTACCATCCGGGCCGCTTTTTCAACGCCGCCCTGGACAAGGCCTCCCTGGAAAACGAGCGGATGGCCATCCTGGTCACCGCGCCCAATGGCGTGGCCCTGACCTTTGTGCAGGTGGCGGGTCTGATCGCCCGGCGCATCATCTGTCGCCTGCAACCCGGTCAGACGGTGACCCAGGGCGAACGCTTCGGGCTGATCCGGTTCGGCTCGCGGGTGGACGTTTACCTGCCTCTGTCGGCCCGACTGGCTGTCCAACTGGGCGACCAGACCCGGGCGGGCGAAACGGTGATGGCCCATCTGGAGACGGCGCCATGAGCGACTTGATCAACAAACGCGGGGCCTACATCTTTCCCAGCCTGCTGACCACCGGCGGCATGTTTTTCGGCTTTTATGCCATCATGGCCGCCCTGGGCAAAAATTATGAGCACAGCGCCCAGGCCATCGTGGCCGCCGGGGTGTTCGACGGCCTGGATGGCCGGGTGGCACGCGCCATGAACGCCACATCGGCCTTCGGCAAGGAGTACGACAGCCTGGCGGATTTTCTCTCCTTTGGCATCGCACCGGCCGTGCTGATCTACCTCTGGGCACTGGAACCCTTCTATCGGGTAGGCTGGGCCGCCGCCTTCCTTTATGCCGTCTGCGGCGCCCTGCGCCTCGCCCGCTTCAACGTCCAGCAGCATGTCATCCAGGATGAGCGGGTTTCCAAACGCTACTTCCAGGGCCTGCCCATCCCTGCGGCCGCCATCATTGTCGCAGCCCTGGTCCTCTTCTACCAGGACCTGGGCATCCGCACGGAAGAGGGCATTCCCATCGGCCTGTGGCGCTGGCTGCCCCTGGCACTGACCTTTGTGCTGGGCATCCTGATGGTCAGCACCATCCGCTTCCGCAGCATGAAAGATTTTCATTGGCACCGCAAACGACCTTTCCTGACCCTGGTGGGCGTGGTGGTTTTCATCGCCGTGCTGACCATTCACATGGCCTCCACTTTGTTCATCATGAGCTGGGCCTATCTGGTCTCCGCCCTCCACAGCCACCGGGAGTACCTCCAACTGCTGGCCGAGGGCAAGGAGGTGGAAGAGGATGAGGTGGAAGATCTGACTGTATAGAACGGGGCGACAAACCGGAATGGGCGGATCCAAGCCACGCCAACATCGCCAGATTGCCTGCGGCGCATATCGAGGGCGCCGAAGCAAAAACCGCTTCGGCTTTTTTGAAAAGCAACAGCAAAATCCCAGGGCTCTATCGCCAGATTGCCTGC
>JAMOAX010000304.1:0-1534 GCA_039908555.1 Magnetococcus sp. DMHC-8 | reverse complement strand
CACGGCAAAATTGAACAGAGGCTCTGTCCGCTTTGCAAGCTGGTCTGTGACACGGGCGAAGAGTTCCGGCCACGTCACCAGCTTGCGTTGTGCCAGTTCCCTCTGAACATGGGCAAAAATCGACCATAGCGTCTCCCTCTGTTTGCCGCCAAGGCGGGTTTTCCGTCCCAGACGGGGCACGTCACGATACGCCTCCCAACTGAGCAGCCGCCAGGCATCCACCACGTCTGACCACTCACCGAGCAGGAATCGGGTGGTAAATTTACGATTGCCATGTTGAACGGATGCCTCTTCCAGCAACTGTGCCAGAAGATCCTGGGAAACCAGGGTGGGTGCACCAAAGGCTTCTGCAAACAGTTCGAGGCCGATGGCGTGGATGGAACGCACGACAATCCTGGGTTCGTTCCCCGCCAGGAAAAAAAGTTTGTGCCGCAGGGCATGGGCCAGCGGTTCGGAAAAGGTCGTCAGCAATACCCGGCTTTGGGGATGCCTGCGGGCCAGTTGCACGGCCCGATGCAATGCCACCACGGTTTTTCCGGTCCCCGCCGAACCCGAAACACGGGCTGGCCCCGGATAATCGCGTTCCACCAGTTGACGCTGGGAGGGATGCAGGAAAACAGCCCACTTTTCCCAGGGATATTCAAGAGCGCGTTGCAGTTCATCCAGGCTGGCCACCACCCGAAATCGTCGCTGGGCGTCCGGGTGGTCAAATGGATCGGCTACTACGGTGGGCACAGCAGTGGGTTGCGGTTTGTTGCCGGTAGCCAGTTCCAACAGAGCTTCAGCGGCCTCCTGGGGCAGGTGATCGGTGATATCCAACAGGGTATCTTCGGTGGCATTGTAGACAGCCCCCAACCATTCAGGCGGAACACTGTAATGCAGCAGCTCATCCATGGGCAGGTGTGCAAACAGAGCGGGTTTGGCATCCACCCGGTCCACCACGACCGCATCCGCCGTGACGATCTCTTCGGCCACCTCCCGCAACTCGATCAGTTGGGCCGCCCCGGTGATGGGATGGGGTTCAATCTTGCGTCTTTCAGCCCATCGATAAGCCCCATCATGGTGATCAACATAGGCCAGCAACAGGCTGTCATCGGTTTTGTGGACGATCAGCCGAATATCATCCGTGATGCGCATGGACCAGAAGCGGGCATCCCTGGCGCGCTCCAGCTTGTGCAATCTCAGGTTGGGCGCGGTCGGATTGAGATGCAGATCGAAGGCGGCGGTCTTGACGGTCTTTCGCTCCTGGGCCGTCAGCCGGGCGAGGCTGCCTGTAAAGGTGTCGGCGATGCGGAATTCCATCACGTCACTCCAAATACCTTCATGACCTCATCGCCCAAATGGTTGATCACCTTGACCGCGATACGGCCAGATTGGGGTTTTTCAAAGGGGCGGGAGGTGTCCCGGTTC
The DNA here is from genome assembly GCA_039908555.1 of Magnetococcus sp. DMHC-8. Classification (GTDB taxonomy): domain Bacteria; phylum Pseudomonadota; class Magnetococcia; order Magnetococcales; family Magnetaquicoccaceae; genus Magnetaquicoccus. The sequence goes on along the minus strand of JAMOAX010000304.1, from coordinate 124 downwards.
AAGGAGGCCCAGGCCTCCGCGTCAATCTCTGCCTTGAGGCTGGTTTTCAGTGCCTTGTAGGGGTCGTTGGCCCCCAGGAAATAGGCGTGACGGACAAAAAAGCTCTCCTCGTTGTAGTCGGTGT
>JAMOAX010000303.1:0-1537 GCA_039908555.1 Magnetococcus sp. DMHC-8 | reverse complement strand
CCCCTGGCGGGTCCAGGGCAGCGCCCTGGGACTTTGCTGTTGCTGTTGATTTTAAAAAAAGCCGCAGCCGCTTTTTGCTGCGGCGCTTTCGGCATGCGCCGCAGGCAAGCCGCTGAGCACCCTGAATCCCTGGTTTACCAAGCGGATTGGCGCCATGTTGTGACCACAAGCCAGTGAACCCCCGCCAGATTGCCTGCGGCGCATGCCGAGGACGCCGAAGCAAAACCGGCTTCGGCTTTCCTTGAAAATCAGCGGCAACGGCAAAATCCCAGGGCTCTGCCCTGGACCCGCCAGGGGGGTGACCCCCCTGGACCCGCAATCACTACGTATTCCAAAATCAAGTCCGCCGTGCTGCGAGGGTCTCCCGCAGTCGCTGCATGTCGTCCGCGTGTCCGAGACAGACCAGGGTGTCCCCGGGTCGGATGATCACGTCGGCCCGGGGATTGAAGATCATTTTGTCCTGCCGGGGCAGGATGCCCACCACGATGACATTGAAATCCGAGCGGATGCGGGTGTTGTGCAAAGGCACATTTTCGAACACGGAGAGGGGTGGCAAGGGCAACTCTTCCATTTCCAGCTCTGCGTAGTCGGTTTTCATGACCAGATCCAGGAAGTGGAGTGCGGTCGGTCGCAGGGCGGAATGGGTCAACTGCAAACCGCCGATCTGACTGGGGGAGACGACACGGGTGGCGCCCAGCCTCAGCAATCTTTTTTCGGAGGTGGGTGAGGCGCTGCACGCGACCACCGTGCAATCCGGGACCAGATCCCGAACGATCAGCACGACGGAAATATTGATCGCTTCGTCGTTGGTGGTAATGATAATCCCCCTGGCCTTGGCGAGATTCAGCCGTTTCCAGGTCAATTCGTCCTGCAGGAGTCCCTGCATGGCCAACCATCCCTCCCGCACGGCGGTTTCCACCCGGTCCGGTCGCTGGTCGATGCCCAGGAATGGTTTGCCTTCGGCCTGCAGGTTGCTGCAGACCACCCGCCCCATGTCTGACAGGCCGCAGACGATGTAATGGTCAGTCAGCAGCGCGATTCGGTCTTCCATACGTGTTTCCCTCAGGTAAAGGAGATGCTCCGTCAAGGCGGTGATCAGGATCAGGGAAATGAAGGTGGTGATGCTCATGCCCACGATGACCCCGACCATGGCCACTCCCTGACCCACCGTGGTATGGGGGACGATATCCCCGTATCCCAGGGTGGCGGCCGTTACCACCATCCAGTAATAGGCATCCCACAGGGTATGGATGCGCGGGTTGTCGCCCCGTTCCACCACGAAAAAGGCGATGGCCACCAGGCTCCACAGGACCGCCGCGACCCCCAGCAGCGAGGTCAACTCCTGGGCGCGTCCCTTGAGCACGGTTTTGACCATGGCCAGTTGGCGGGAATAACGGAACAGTTTCAGGATGCACAGCACGCGCAGGACCGGCACGTCCCGGAAAAACTGGAAGATCGGCAGGCAGGCGATCAGGTCGATGACGGCCAGGGGTTGTCGCATCCACCGCCATTTTTGCAGCAGGGCATGGCGTGTGGC
>JAMOAX010000011.1:0-33391 GCA_039908555.1 Magnetococcus sp. DMHC-8 | reverse complement strand
TGCGTGACCCGGTCGAGGCAGCCCATTGGTTGCTGGCCGCCGCCCGGCAGGGTGAGCCCCGCTCGCAGCATACCCTGGGTGCGCTCTGCTACGAGGGGTTGGGGGTTGCACAGGATGACGGGCAGGCCCTGTTCTGGTTGACCCTCTCTGCCGCCAACACGCCGGATGCCCTGCAGCCGCACTTGCAAGCCATTCTGGCCGAGGTGACGTCCCGATTGTCTCCCGCCGAGCAGGAGGGCATCCACAAGCAGGTTGCCCTCTGGCAACCCCAGGTGCAGGTGTAACGGATTCTTTATCCTGTTGTCCCCCGTACAGTTATGCTATAACGGTCATCCGGGTTGTTCAGTGGGCCCTGCTCGCTTCCTGCCTGTTTCAACGGGTTTGATAACATTTTTATTTCAGCGGAAAAGGTACGCAATGGGCAATGCTCTCGCCTTCTTCTCGGCCTTGATCGCCACGTTGTGGACGTGGGCGCTCATCGGCTTGGCCCTGTTGGTCGGCTACCATGTCTCCCAGGAGAGAAACCTGAGTCAAATTCCCGGGTTTGACTGGCTGCCCAGCTTCTTGCGCCTGCCGCTTCAGCATCAGACCGACAGCTCGATTGTGTTTACCCTGGCGGGGGTGCTCAGCGGTTTTTTGTTGTTCTTTCTCATCGGCTATGTCTGGCAGGCATTGCAGGATTTTGTGCGTCTGGCCCTGGTTCGGGGCAGCGTGGCCAGAGCGGGCCGGAGTGGCGTCTGGTCACGGGTCGCCGTGGACGCCGCGCACCTGGAGGGTAATCCGATTGCCTGGCATTGGTTTTATTATCCCCTGATGAGCCGGTTATGGCGCGAGTATGCCGAAACCCTGCACCGGCAGACCTTGTCTGCCCCGTCCGGCGGCTCCCTGTCGGTGCAGTACCGTTCCACGGTGGCGGCTGAGACCATTTTCAGCACCCAGGCCCTGGTGGATGTCCCCATGCGGGTGGAATTTTTTCGTCACCTGCCGGGTATCATGACCGGTGCCGGTATTGTCAGCACTTTTGCCGGCATTCTGCTGGGCCTCAGCGAGTTCAATCCATCGGTGGAGGCCCAGCAGATCACCTACCAGTTGAAAAATTTGTTTTCCGGTATCACCACGGCCTTTATTGCGTCCTTTTTCGCCATTTTTGCAGCCATTCTGGTCACCATTGTCGAAAAATTCTTGCTGCATTGGCGGTATGCCCAGGTGGCCGCCCTGCAGCGCTATATGGATGACCTGTTTCGAGCCGGTGTTGAACCGGAATATCTCGCCGATCTGGTCCATCATGGTCAGGAGGGCTTTCAGCAGATGCAGCAGGCCCTGAGCCGTTTGACGGCCAGCCTGGCAGTCCAGTCCCATCCGGCCTCCCAGGCCGTGCCTTACTCTCCACCCATCCGTCCCCTGGAGCCTTATCCCGGTGATGGGTTGGTCGGCAGGGTGCCGGACAGTGTCGAGGCTTTCAAGGGGGTGTTGAGCAACTTCATGCTGGAATTTTCCCAGTTGCTGCACCGGACCATCGATACCTACGGTCGGCGACGTGAAGATGGCCGGGCCTTTGAAATTCAGTTGATTGCCGTGGGTGAACGGCTGGATGTGGCACTGGGGGAATTTGCCAATGCTGTCGTCACGGCCAGGACGGACATGACCCAAAACCATGCAGCCCAGCAGGATCTTCTGCGTCGTCAACTGATTTTGCTGGAAAAAACGGATGCCCATTTCGAGCAGATCGGCCGGCAGTTGCAGCAGGCCAGCAAGGATCAGGGCGGCGCCCTGGCCCTGCTGGAGCGAATGGAAAACCATGCGGAACAGACCAGCCGCCTCTGGCAGCAGACTGGCAGGGAGCAGGGCGGTGTCACCCAGCTTTCCTCTCAACTGGCAGACGCCTTGACGTCCCAGACGACGGCCCTGCGCGAGGTGCACAATGCCGTGCAGGGGTTGGGCGCACGCCTGCCCTCCGACGAGGCGGTTGACCGACGCATCGCACAGGCCAGCGCCCAGTCACAGGAAAACACCTTGCTGCAGTGGAGCCGCTCCCTGGATGCACTGTTGAGTGCCTTGCCTTCCCGGGAGGAATATGTGCGGATGCTGCAGGTGGAACGGGACCGGCAAACGGCACTCCTGCAGGGCGTGCAAGCCAGCCTGGACAAGTTCGTTGCCCAGGTGCCGGACAAGGGGGACATGAACCGGTTGCTGGAGGCCGTGGCCGGGGTGTTGGGTCAGGTGCCGGACAAGGCGGATATGGACCGTCTGCTGGCGGGCGTGACTGGCGCACTGGGTCAGGTTCCGGACAAGGCGGATATGGACCGCCTGCTGGCGGGCGTGACCGGTGCGTTGGGTCAGGTTCCGGACAAGGCGGATGTGGACCGCCTGCTGACGGGCGTGACCGGTGCGTTGGGTCAGGTTCCGGACAAGGCGGATGTGGACCGTCTGCTGGCGGGCGTGACCGGTGTGTTGGATCAGGTTCCGGACAAGGCGGATATGCATCGTCTGTTGACCGAACTGCAGCAGTGGCAGGCTGGCCTGCAGGAGGGGGTCGCCACCCGGTTCCAGGAGGTGACTGACCGGATGACACAGCGGTTTGATACCCTGGACGGGGAAATTCGCCAGTTTCAGGAGTCCAGTGCCCGGCGCGAGCATGATACCGGCCTGCTGGTTCAAGAATTGGCAGGCCGGTTTTCCCGGGAGTTGCACACCACCCTGCAGGAGCAGCCCCATCCCGAGTCCGGCGAGGAGATGGCCGCCAAGGTGGCGGAATTTCTTTCCGCGCGTCTGGAACAGACTTTCGGCACTCTTGCCAGGGGGTTGTCCGACCTGCGGGAGCGCCTGGCTCTGGAACGCAATACCATTGTGGCCACCATGGAGGGCTGGCGGGCCGATGTGGTGCGTACCGACCAGGAAAAAGATCAAAAGATTGACAATAAAATTTCCGAGGTCATCTCCCACGTCAGCACCCACCACACCCATCTGGCGCGTGTCATCGACGAGTTGAACCAAAGTCTGAGCCAGGATCTGGATGGCATGCGTGACGGATTGTTCAGCAAGAACGAAGAGAGTACGCAACAGTTGGTCCAGAAGGTTTCCGACCTGGGTCGGATGCTGGAGGAGGTCATCAACACCGTTGGTCAGGAGCAGACGGTCTTTATCGAGATGCTTGGCGAACGTCTGGAAGCCCTGCGCAGACGCCTGCGAACCAAGTAGCACGCCGAGGAGGTCGCCGTGGCTCTGACGTTGAACAGATGGATTCGGTTGGATTTAAGCACCGTATCATTGCCGGTCGGAGCAGGGCCGCTGTTGCAGGAGCATCCCATCATTCGTGCAGCCGGTGACGGCACGACGACCGTGCGGGAGCATAATGAAATTCACTATGACACGCCCGATCTGCAGTTGTATCGTCATCGGTTGGCCCTCACTCTGAACCGTCGTGGCGAGCAATGGATACAGCGATTTGGTGTGGAAGAAGGGAGCGAGTCCGACCAGAAATGGGTGGAAACCCCCATTCCCGATCAGCAACTGGACCTGAAAACCATTCGCAAGACTCCCCTGTTTCCCGCCTTGAATGGTCAGGATGCCCGAACTCTGGCGCCGGTTTTTACCCTGCATTGCCGTGAACAGCAGTGGGCACTGCATTTTCCCGGTGGGCTGTCGATCCTCTTGAAAGAGGAACGGGGTTATCTCAAATTTGGCGCCACCCGACAGCCTTTTCACGAACTGGTGTTGGCGCGTCAGGCCGGAGAGGAGGCTCGCTGGTTTCAGACGGCGTTGGAACTGGCCCAGGCCCTGGTTCCGCCAGACAAGGGCGGTGGCAAAATGGGCTCCCCTGAAAGGGGAGGACCGGGGTTGATCGCAACGACTCCCGTGACCCGCGGCTTTGCCTGGCTGGAGCCCACCCTGCTCCTGCCATCGTTCCGGGAGAAAGGGGCTTCCGGGGCGGGTGGATCGCCCGGGGAGAGGGGACTGGATGGTGCGCCCGCTGCCCTGCAGGTCGAGATGACGGTTCGACAGGCTTTTGTATCTTTGTGTGCGGGGTTGCTGCAGCAGATGCAGGTCTGGCAAGGTGCCGTGCTGTACGGTGGCAAACAGGCCAAACTGGCCGGCGTGCAACAGCTTTATCAAACCACTGGCCGGCTCTACACCCTGGTGTTTCTGTATGACACACTCCTGCCCCGTGCCGTCGGCACGGAGTTGGACGAGGAACTGACCTGGTTGTTGAAGGAATTGGCGTTGGTGCAGGAGTGCCAGGCTCTCTTGACGGAGACCCTCGAACCGTTGACCGAGCAGTTCGCCACCCATCCCGGTCTGGAGGAGTTGCTTCTCAAGACCAGGAATGGGCTCATTCTGGCCATCAAACGGCTGGAGCGGTCATTGGTCTCTTTTCGCTATACCCGCCTGTTGCTGGGGCTGGAAAACTGGTTGACCGGCCATTTGTGGGATTTTTTGTTGGACCCTGCGCAGAGAACAGAGCTGGACCTGCCGGTCATGCGTCTGGTGGCGGATTGGCTGCAACAGTGCCATACCCAGGTGCGCAAGCGGGGACGCAAATGGTCCGATCTGGACCTGGCAGGGCGTATAGCCCTGCGCGACGATATTGACCGGATGATGCATGCCACCCTTCTGTTTGCGGATTTGTTTGCCCGCAAAAAGCCGGAGACCACTGGCCGTCTCCGGCCGCCGGATGCGCTCCTCTCCTTCCAGGAGTGTTTGCAGCGGTTGCAGGGCACGATGCACCTGCTGGTGAATGTGCAAACCAGCAGTCGATTTCTGACCAGGGGTGGATCTGGCCGGGATGGCGCCCAGCCGGTTCAGGAGTGGCAGGAGGCCCGTGTGCAACGGCGTTTGGCGGATGCCGGTCGGGAATGGGAGCTGTTTGCCGGCAAACTGGCCTTCTGGCAGCAGGGGTGAGGCGACATGGGTGACCGGTTGAACCTGAAACTCTCCCACAGGCTGGTGCGTGGCTTCTCCCTGCCAACCAGGCCGCCGGAAATGCTGGAGGCCATCAAGACCCAGAGTGCCTTTGTGCAAACCCCCCCGGAGGTGATGGCGGTCATTGTACGGGACCTGGCCCTGGCCGCCCGGATCTTGCAGGCTGCCAACACCCTGTTGACCGGCCACAACCGGCAGGTGGGTTCCATCGAGTCTGCCAGGGTGCTGCTTGGGCAGGAAAAGGTGCGGGAGATCACCCATGAACTCTTTCTGGAGGTCGACATCGCGAGAAAGGCCAGTTGGATGCAGACCCAGCGGCTTCGGGCAGTGCGGGCGGCCCGTCTGACCGCCTGGCTGGCCAGGGAAGTGACGCGCCTGTCGCCAGGCATTCAGAGTGGTCATCTGCCGGTCGTGCCGCACGAGGAGGCTTACGTGTTGGGTCTGTTTCATGATTGCGGGAAAATGGTCCTGTTGCGGCATTTTGCCGATTATCCCGACCTGCTCACCCAGGAGCGCGATGTCACCCGCCAGCCCCTGGAAGCGCTCGAGATGGCACAGTACCAGACCCATCACGCCGTGCTGGGCGGATTGCTCGCCGAGTCTTGGCAATTGCCCAGGCCGCTGGTGCACCTCATCGAAACCCACCATCAGCCGGATACCTTTGCCGGTCGACCGGTCAGTGAACGTCCCTATCTGCTTCTGCATGCCATCCTGTTCATGACGGAGTGGCTGGAGGGGGACTTGACAGCGTGGGAGTGGGAACAGCATCGGGATCATTTTCAGCAATTGTTCGGCCTGGACGATGACCGGTTGCGGCATCTGCAGGAACAGGCTGTGGTTGAGATCGGTGCCGCCGACGGGCAGGTGCCCGGTCCGGCCAACAACCGGTCGACCCTGGGGGGCGATGACTTCAAGCCCCGTCAGAGAGGGCAGTGAGGCAGCCGTGGCAAGAGTCATCCAGCGTTCGCAAAAACAGATTGAAGACAGTGGCAATCCATTCTGGATCAGCTATGCCGATTTGATGACCGCATTGGCGATGCTGTTTCTGGTCGTCATGAGCATTTCCATTGTGGCCATTGCCAGTCGTCCACTGGTGGAAAAGAAGGAGCGGGATACTGCCATTCAGATCATCCTCGACCGGCTGGATCGGCGGGCCAAGGAAAAAAATCTGGGTCTGGAGATCAATCATGCCACCCACACGATCAGTTTTGGTGACAAAGCCAGTTTTGCCTTCAACAGTTATCAGTTATCCATGGCTGCCCAGGAGTCGTTGCGCAGTTTTGTCCCGTTGTTGCTGGATCTGGAACCTGATGCCCGGGAACAGGAAAAAAACTGGTTGAAGCGCATTCATATTGAGGGTTATACCGATGCAACGGGGAGTTATTTATACAACGTCAACCTGAGTCTGAACCGGGCCCAGGCCGTGGTTTGTGCCCTGTTTTCCGCCGAGCTGCCCGGCAGTCGTCTGGACCGATTGCGGCAGTTGTTGATCATTGACGGTGCCTCTGTGACGGGCATCAAGCAAAGTGCGGAGGAGAGCCGCCGGGTGGAGGTGCGTCTGGAATTCCGGCAGGCGGACGACCTGGGCACCGACACCCTGCCGCCGGTGGACATGCCCATTGGTCGCTGTGCCATTCGCCTGGATGAAGCGGTGCCAAAACCGGTTGCCCCCAAGGCGTCGGGGCCGCCGCCGGCGACCGGCGATGGCAAGGAGCCGGCATCGGCTCCGGGTGGCACACCCCTCGCACCACCGGCCTCGGGGGAACGGGCTCCCACGGGATGACGGTGATCTACTAGCGCAACACCTTTTCCCACTGCTGTTCCAGGCGCTTGACAGAGACCGGCAAGGAGGTGCGCAAATCCTGGGCGAACAGGGAGACCCGAAACTCCTCCAGCATCCACCGATACTGCTGCAGCTCGGGGTCCCGGATCCGTGCCAGCGCCTGCTGTTTGGCGGCTGTTTCGTAACGCTGCCACCATGGCACCCACTCTGCCGCCTTTTGCTGATCTTTGAGTGGGGCAAGGGGACGCCGCTCCAGGCGCAACAGTGCCGCCTGCAGATACCGGGGAAAATGCCGCAGCCATGTCGATGGTGTTTCTCGCAAAAAACCCGGATGCACCAGCCCGTCCAGATGCTGACGCATTTCCCCCGCCACCTGCTGCCAGCCGGGGGTGTTTTCTTTGGACAAGGCGGTCACAATGGCCTGGTGACGGGTGAGAATGGTGTGGACCAGGATCTGGGTCTCTGCAATGGCTTGCGGCACCAGACCACGCCCGGCGGCCAGACGCTGCCAAAAGAGCGCCTCCGTCTCGATCTCTTCCGGATTGCCATCCAGAAAGACCCGTGCCAGGGCCAGATCCGTCATCTCCCCCCACAACGCCCGTTGCGAACCGAACAGGGGATGGGCAACCGTCGTTTCCCGGGCAGAACCCCGCTTTTTGTCAGGCATGCGCACCAGTTGGGGCAGTTGCAGGGCGAACAGGCGTACCAGGCCCCACCGGCTGATCCGACGGGCCTGTTCGGCGTTTTCCACCAGACGCAGGGAGATCGAGGTGACCTCATCCTGAATGGCGGGAAAACCGAGGGTGGTACCCCGTTCGCCCGCCACCACCATCTGCTGTGGCAGGGTGCCAAAATCCCAGCGGGTGACGCCGCTGCGTTCAAAATCGGCCTTGGGCAGCGCCTGGAAGGAATCTCTGGCGTTGGCACCCCATTGCTGCTGCAAGGCCGCCAGATCCCGTCCCTGGGCCAGAATGGACTCGGTCTTTTCATCCAGGATCTTGAAGTGCATGCGCAGGTGATCGGGGAGATCGGCAAAGCGCCATGCCTCAGCCGGGATGACCACGCCATGCCGGTGTTGCAGCAGGCGTCCCAGCACCATGCCCATGGGTTTGTCCTGATCATCGTCCCGCAGATTGTCCAGACAGTATTGCTGGGTCTGGGGGAGGGGCACCAGCGGTCGGCGCAGGGCCTTGGGCAGACTTTTCAGGAGCGCCAGGATCTTGTCCGCCAGCAGACCGGGTACCAGCCATTCAAAGGGGTGTGCTGTCAACTGATTGAGACAGGGAAGTGGCACCTGCACGCTGATGCCGTCCTCTCCTGCGCCGGGGTTGAAATGGTATTCCAGCGACAGTTCCAGGCCATGGATGCGCAGATGGCCGGGAAAACTTTCCCCGGTGATCCCCTCGCCGGCATGGCGCAGCAGCATGGCGCGGTTGAAAAAGAGCAACCGCTCATCCTTCTGGCGCGCCGGCCAATACCATTGATGAAACAGGTAGGTGCTGTGGACCGAATCGGGCAGCTGCCGGTCATAAAAATCAAACAGCACCGACTCTTCCACCAACAGATCCCGCCGTCTCGATTTGTGTTCCAGCTCCCGCACCTCGGCGATCAGCCCTTGATTGTGGGCAAGAAAGGGGGCTGAACTCTGCATTTCTCCCGCCACCAACCCTCCCTGGATGAACAGTTGTCTGGCCAGGCGGGGGTCCAGCGGGCCGAATTGGACTTTGCGTGCGGCGACCAGGGTGAGGCCGAACAGGGTCACCCGTTCAAAGGCCAATACACAGCCGGATTTTTTTTCCCAGTGGGGCTCCTGATGATGCTTGCGGCACAGATGGCCAGCCACCGCCTCGATCCATTCCGGTTCCACCCGGGCACAGGTGCTAGCAAACAGCCGGGTGGTTTCGATCAGCTCGCCCGCTGCAAGCCATTTGGGCGACTTTTTGAACAATGCCGAGCCGGGACTGATGGTAAACCGCTGCTGCTGCACACCGACATAATCATGGGTCTCCGTTTTGAAACCGATAAAGCCCAGTGAACCCGACAGGATGGCCTGGTGGATCTCCATGAAGCCGGCGGGTGTGGCATGGCCGGTCAGCCCCAATTCTGCCACCAGTCTGGCCAGTTGTGCATGGATTTCCTGCCACTCCCGCACCCGGAGCGCCGACAGGAAATGCTCCTTGAGGAATCGACGGAACTGGTTGTTGGAAGGGGCTTCCTGGCGACCGGTTTCGATGAATGACCAAAGATTGAGCAGGCCCATGAAATCGGACTGGGGATCGATGTGTTGTTTGTGGGCCAGTTCGGCCTGGCCACGCCGTTCGATTGGCCACTCTCTGGGGTCGGGCAGGCTCATGGCAGAGACGATCACCAGCATTTCCGTCAGGCAACCCCGGGTTTGCCCGGCCAGCAGCATGCGTCCCAGGCGGGGGTCCAGGGGCAGGCGGGCCAATTCACGGCCCAGCGGGGTCAACTGGCCCCGTTCGGTAACGGCACCCAGTTCGTGCAGCAGTCGCAGCCCATCCTGAATGGCACCCCGCCCGGGAGGGTCCACGAAGGGAAAGGTGTCCACCTCCCCCAGTTGCAAAAATTTCATCTGCAGAATGACGGCTGCCAGGGAGACCCGCACGATTTCCGGGTCGGTGAACAGGGGTCTGTCCAAAAAATCTTCTTCCGAAAACAGACGAATGCATATCCCGGCAGCCAGTCGTCCGCACCGTCCCCAGCGTTGATTGGCGGCAGCGCGGGAGATCCGTTCCACCGGCAGGCGCCGTACCTGGGTGCGACCGCTGTGCCGGCTGATCCGGGCCAGGCCGCTGTCGATCACATAGCGGATGCCCGGCACGGTGATGGAGGTTTCTGCCACGTTGGTGGCCAGAATGATCCGTCGCCGTCCGCCCGGATAAAAAATGCGGTGCTGGTCGGCCATGGAGAGGCGGGCAAACAGGGGCAGAATGTCCGTATGGGGCAGGGACTGCTTGCGCAACAGGTCGCCCACCTCGCGGATCTCCCGCTCGCCGGGCAGAAAGACCAGAATGTCCCCGGAGGGCCCCAGAGTGTACAGTTCATGCACGGCATCCAGCACCCCCTGTTCCAGATCCTTTTCCTCATTTTCGCCCTCGTCCTCCCGGTCGCGCAGGGGGCGGTAACGGGTTTCTACCGGAAAGGTGCGGCCCTGGATCTCCAGCGCCGGTGCATCCCCGAAATGCCGGGAGATGCGTTGAATATCCAGCGTGGCAGAACTGATGATGATTTTCAGATCAGGACGTCTGGGCAGCAGTTGCTTCAGGTAGCCCAGGATGAAATCAATGTTGAGGCTGCGTTCGTGGGCCTCATCGACGATCAGGGTGTCGTAGCGGGAGAGCAGACGGTCGCTTTGAATTTCGGCCAGCAGGATGCCGTCGGTCATCACCTTGACGTAGGAGTCCGGGCTGACCCGGTCGGTAAAGCGCATTTTGTAGCCGACCACGCCCCCCGTCTCGCTGTGCAAATCCCGGGCGAGAAAGTCGGCAATGCTGCGGGCGGCGATGCGTCTGGGCTGGGTCATGCCGATCCAGCCGCCGGTTCCCCGTTTGAGTGCCAGGCAAATTTTGGGCAGTTGGGTGGTTTTGCCGGAGCCGGTCTCACCGCACAGGATGGTGACAGGGTGGCGCTGAATGGCGGTGGCAATCTGTTGCCGGTGCTGCGCGACCGGCAAATCGTCCGGGAATGGGGGGACGGGCAGGGTGGACAATCGTCTGGCGCGGGCGGCGCAGGAGGCGGTCAGGCGTGTTTGCCAGGCCGTCAATGCCTCGGCAACATCATGACCCTGCTGCTGTTTTTGTTCCAGAGCACGCAATTGCTGGCGCAAGGGAACCTGATCACAGATCAACCCATCGGCAATCCCACGCAACAATTGTTTGAATAGAGGATCGGTCACTGCACTCGGGAGGATGTTTTGTCGAGGCCGTTGCAGGAACTGGGGGGGATGATCCCCCCCAGTGAGGTGTGGGGCAGCGCCCTCCGGTCTCAATAACGATAATGATCCGGCTTGAAAGGTCCGTCGGCGGAGACCCCGATATAGCGCGCCTGTTGGTCCGACAGGCGGGTCAGGTGGGCACCCAGCTTGCCCAGGTGCAAAGCAGCCACCTTTTCGTCCAGATGTTTGGGGAGAACGTAGACGCCGACAGGATACTTGCCCGGGTTGGTCCACAACTCAATCTGCGCCATCACCTGGTTGGTGAAGGAGTTGGACATGACGAAACTGGCATGTCCGGTGGCACAGCCCAGGTTGACCAGGCGGCCCTCGGCCAGGATGATGAGACGCTTGCCGTCCGGGAAGATGACGTGGTCCACCTGGGGTTTGATGTTTTCCCACGGCAGGTCGCGGATGCTGGCGATATCGATTTCGGAATCGAAGTGGCCGATGTTGCAGACGATGGCCTGATTTTTCATCCGCTCCATGTGAGGGCGGGTGATCACGTCCACGTTGCCGGTGGCGGTGACGAAGATGTCGGCTACAGCCGCCGCTTCATCCATGGTGACTACCCGGTATCCTTCCATGGCGGCCTGCAAGGCGCAGATGGGATCGATTTCGGTGATCCAGACGGAGGCGCCCATGCCGCGGAAGGCCTGGGCACACCCCTTGCCCACATCACCGTAGCCGCATACCACACAGATCTTGCCGGCGATCATGACATCGGTGGCCCGTTTGATGCCATCGATCAACGACTCCCGGCAGCCGTACAGGTTGTCAAACTTGGATTTGGTCACCGAATCATTGACGTTGAAGGCAGGGACTTTCAGTGTGCCATTTTTCAGCATTTCCTGCAGGCGGTGGACGCCGGTGGTGGTCTCCTCGGACAGCCCCCGGATGCCGGCCAGGATGCCGGCGTGTTCGGGACGGTGCAGGACCACAGTGGCATCACCGCCATCGTCCAGGATCATGTTGGGACGCCAGTTGTCGGGGCCGGTGATGGTCTGGTCGATGCACCACCAGAACTCCTCCTCGGTCTCGCCCTTCCAGGCGAAGACCGGAATGCCGGCGGCCGCCACGGCAGCCGCGGCGTGATCCTGGGTGGAAAAAATATTGCAGGATGACCAGCGCAGCTCGGCACCCAGTTGGACCAGGGTTTCCATCAGCACGGCGGTCTGGATGGTCATGTGCAGGCAGCCGACGATGCGTGCGCCGGCCAGAGGCTGTTGATCCCGGTATTCCTGGCGCAGGGCCATCAAGCCGGGCATTTCGGTTTCGGCAATGGCGATTTCCTTGCGGCCCCACTCAGCCAGGGAGATATCCGCCACCTTGTAATCGTTCGCAACAGACATGAGCAGTTCCTTCGTAGTACCAGTCAAGAGGAGAGGCCGGGGGACGGCCAGCATGCATCGACAATGCTACAATCCGGCGGCACTCCGCAACTCTTCGGCCCGATCGGTCTTCTCCCAGTTGAAGTCCGGCAGTTCCCGCCCGAAATGGCCGTAGGCGGCGCTTTTCAGATAGATGGGGCGCAGGAGGTCAAGGGTCTGGATGATGGCCTTGGGCCGCAGGTCAAAATGGGCGGCGACCAGTTGTTCGATGCGGGCGTCACTGACCCGGCCGGTGCCGAAGGTATTGATCATCATGGAGACCGGTTGGGCGACGCCGATGGCGTAGGCAATTTGCACCTCGCAACGGGCAGCCAGTCCGGCAGCGACAATATTTTTGGCGACGTAGCGGCCCATGTAGGCGGAGGAGCGATCCACCTTGGAGGGGTCCTTGCCGGAGAAAGCGCCGCCGCCATGGTGTCCGGATCCGCCGTAGGTATCCACGATAATTTTCCGACCGGTCAGGCCGCAATCGCCCACCGGGCCGCCGATTACAAAACGGCCGGTCGGGTTGATGTGGTAGATGATCGAGTCCGACAGGAGCTCAGCCGGCAGGACAGGTTTGATGATCTCCTCAATGACCGCCTCGCGGATGGTGGCATGGGCCATTTCCGGGGCATGCTGGGTGGAGAGCACCACGGCCTCAATGGCGGCGGGCTTGCCGTCCGCGTAGCGGATGGTCACCTGGGATTTGGCGTCCGGCCTGAGCCAGGGCAACTGGCCATTTTTCCGTACCCGGGCCTGCTGTTCCATGAGGCGGTGGGCGTAATGGATGGGGGCGGGCATGAAGACCGGGGTTTCGTTGCAGGCATAGCCGAACATCAAGCCTTGATCGCCGGCTCCCTGGTCCAGATCCAACCCTTCCCCCTCGTTGACCCCCTGGGCGATGTCCACGGACTGTTTGTCCAGGGTGACCAGTACGGCGCAGGATTGGTAGTCAAAACCCATGTCCGAGGAGTTGTAGCCGATCTCCCGGATGACATTGCGCACCACTTGCGGATAGTCAATGACCGCCCGGGTGGTGATCTCGCCGGCGACGACAGCCACGCCCGTGGTGATCAGGGTTTCGCAGGCAACGCGGCTTTTGGCATCCTGGGCCAGCAGGGCATCCAGCACCCCGTCGGAAATTTGATCCGCCACTTTGTCCGGGTGTCCTTCGGAAACCGATTCCGAGGTAAAGAGAAAATTGTGTGCCATGACCACTCTCCCATGAAAATCACCAAACCAACTCCCAGATTAACACAACACTGCCAGAATTGCCACCCCATTTGTTGCAGTGGAGACAGGCTGGGGAGATTTCCTTGTTTACAGCAGTTGGTTCCGTTTGGTAGGCTGAAGGCTCAAATCATGAACTCCATCGTGCGGGGATATGCCGTGACACGTTTGCTGCGCAGCACCATGATCCGCGTTCTGTTGGTGGTGATGGCGACCTGTGCCGGCCTGCTGACCGACTTTTTGATCGTGCGGGGTACCGAGGGTGACCAGTTGCTCTTGATGCGGCACAGGGTCATGAATACTGCCAGGGAGTTGAGTGATTACTTCCTGGATGGTCAACCCATGGGTGTGGCGATGCTGCTCGGTATCAGTGAGCCGCTGCTCAAGCAGGCCGCGCTGGGAGCCTTGCCGCTCGATGCCCCGCAGGTGCTGCACAGGATTGCCATTGCGGCGCAACTGGTGCAGACCGATGGCATCTACGTGATAGATGGCAAGGGATTGGTCGTTGCCCATGATGCCCGGCGCGTCTCCTTCACCGGGCGGAACCTGGCCTTCCGGCCCTACTGGCAACAGGCCATGGCCGGCCACCACAATGTGTACGCTGCTGTGGGCACGACCAGTGACGAACGGGGGTTGTATGTTGCGGCACCCCTGTACGCGACCGACCAGCGGGACAGCACGGTCATCGGGGTCGTCGTCATCAAGCTGATGGCCGATTTTCTCGACAACAAACTGGCCTCCCTGGGTTCTCATGCTCTGTTGCTGTCACCGCAGTCGGTGGTGTTCGCCGCTTCCGTCAAAGAGTGGCTGTATCGGTTGGGGGAGGAACCGACCCCCGACAAGGTGGCAGACATCGTCAAACTGAAACAGTTTGGCAAACTGTTTGAAAAATCGACACCTGTTCGCTTGCCGTTTGCCCTGGACCGGGATTTTCTGGAGTGGGATGGGGTGCGCCATGCGCTGGTGCGGAGCGCGGTGGAGTGGCACGACATGGCTGGCCAGTGGCAACTGGTTGTCCTGCAGGACACCCGGGCCTGGTCGACCCTCTCTCAGCGCCTGACGGTGGGTTTTCTGGCCGGTACGGGCGTTTTGCTGCTGATTGCCCTTGCCTGGCTGCGTCGTCAGACCCATCTGGATGACCAGAAAAATCGTGCGGACTTGTGGCTGGCACACAACAATCTGGAAGTTCACGCCAGCCAGTTGGAAACCGTGGTGGCCAAGCGGACCCGGGATCTGGTCACCAGTCAGGGCAAGCTGGAAAACCTGATCCAGACGGGCCTGGAGTTGGGACGCGAGCGCAATCGCATGGAGTTGCTGCGCAAACTCCTGTTTGGTGGTCGTGATTTGTTGCATTGTGATGTCGGCACCTTGTACCTGGTGACCGATCACAAGACCCTTCGTTTTGCCCTGCGCACCAATGGCGACGACGCCCTGCCCACGTTCGAGATCCCGCTCTACGACGAGGCAGGTACGCCGGTTGAACGGTTCATCTCCACCTGGTGTGCCTTGAACAATCTGCCGGTCATCATCGATGACATCTACCAGGAGTCCCGCTTCGACGTCTCCGGGACCAAAAAGTTTGATGCTTCCAGTGGCTATCGCACTGTCTCCATGCTCACCGTGCCGATTGCCCCCCGGGATGGCGAAGTCATCGGCGTGCTGCAGTTTCTCAATGCGTTGGACCCGGAAACCGGGGAAATAACGGTCTTTGCCCCTGAACTGGTACGTTTTGTCACGGCCATGGCGGCCCAGGCCGGGGTGGCGCTCGACAACCATCAGTTGGTTGAGACCCAGAAGGCACTGATGGACGCCTTGATCAAACTGATCGCTGGTGCCATCGATACCAAGAGTCACTACACCGGTGCCCATTGTGAGCGGGTGCCGGCCCTGGGCATCATGTTGGCCGAGGAGGCCTGCCGGGTGACTGATGGTCCGCTCGCCGATTTTCGTTTCACTACCGATGAGGAGTGGCGGGAATTCCGGATCGGTGCCTGGCTGCACGATTGTGGGAAGGTGACCACGCCGGAATATGTGGTGGACAAGGCCACCAAACTGGAGAGCATCTACAACCGTATCCATGAAATTCGCATGCGTTTTGAGGTGCTGTTGCGTGATGCCATGATTGTCAGGCTGGAGGCCATCGCCAACGGAGAAGGGATCGAAGCGGCGACGGAACGGTTTGCGGCCCGGCATGCCCAACTGGTCGACGACTTTGCTTTCGTGGCCGGGTGCAATCTGGGTGACGAGTTTATTTCGCCGGAACGGATCGAACGTTTGCGGCGTATCGCCGAGGAGCAGTGGCATCGGCATTTTGATGACCGTCTGGGGTTGTCCCATGCGGAACTCGGCCGTTTTGTCGATGCTCCGGCGCCGTTGCCGGTCATTGAAAAGCTGCTGGCCGACAAGCCGGAACATATTCTGGCCCGTCTGGACAGCCCGGCCGACGATCCGGCCCATGGTTTCAAGGTTCAGGTACCGAAACACCTGTACAACTATGGCGAGTTGTACAATCTGCGCGTCGGTCGTGGCACCCTGACCGAGGAGGAGCGCTTCAAGATCAACGAGCATGTCATTCAGACCATCGTGATGCTGGAGCAACTGCCCCTGCCCAAGGAGATGCGGCGGGTTCCCGAATATGCTGGCGCCCACCATGAGACTTTGACCGGCACAGGTTACCCGCGACGGCTCGGCGCTGCCGAGCTGTCCATTCCTTCACGTATCATGGTGATTGCCGATATTTTTGAGGCGCTGACTGCTGGCGACCGGCCCTACAAACTGCCCAAGAAATTGTCAGAATCTGTGAAAATATTGTATTTTTTCAAGAAAGACGGTCATATCGACCCGGATCTGTTCGATCTGTTCCTGCGGTCGGGGGTCTACCAGCGTTATGCCGAGCAGTATTTGCGGCCTGAGCAGATTGACACGGTGGAGGTTGGCCAGTATCTGAATTGATTCATCCTGCCTGGCCCGGTGCCCCGGGTGGTATGGGGGTGGTCAACGGCGCCGGGCACCGGGTGTCATGATTTCATCCGCCATTTTGGTCAGAGGAACGACCCGTTCGGCCGCTCCTCGCTGGATGGCTTCCTTGGGCATGCCGAACACGACGCAGGTGGATGCATCCTCGGCGATGGTCAATGCGCCTGCCTGGCGCATCTCCAGCAATCCTTGTGCCCCATCATCACCCATCCCGGTCAGCAGCATGCCCATGGCGTTGGGGCCCGCACTGCGGGCTGCCGAGCGGAACAGCACGTCTACCGACGGGCGGTGCCGGGAGACCAGTGGACCATCGTTCAGTTCGACCACATAGCGGTTGCCGCGCCGGGCCAGCAGCAGGTGGTGACTGCCGGGGGCGAGCAGGGCCCGACCGGGCAGAACCGGATCGCCGTGTTCCGCCTCTTTGACTGCGATCTGGCATAAACTGTCGAGCCGGCGGGCAAAGGTATCGGTGAACCCTTCCGGCATATGCTGGACGATGACGATGCCCGGACTGTGGGGCAGCAACGGTCTCAGGACAACCTGCAGGGAGTCGGTGCCGCCGGTAGAGGCACCGATGCAGACCACCCGCTCGGTCTGGCCCACTGTGGCCCAGCGGGGGCGAGGTGGCAGGATGACGTCGGCGCTCAATTTGGGCTGCACGGTCTGGGAGAGCAGGGGCTGGTCGTGCAGCCGTTCTCTCGCAGCCGCCTTGATCCTGGCCACGATATCGTCAGCCATGGCGTGCAGGTGTTCGCGTGCGCCTGTCTCCGGCAGCAGGATGCCATCCATGGCGCCGGCCTCCAGTGCCTTCGTCAGGAGGGGAGCCTCCGTCTTGCCCTGGGTCGAGAAGACCACCACCGGCAGGGGGCATTGTGCCATCAATTTTTTGAGAAAAAAGAGGCCGTTCATGCGCGGTGTTTCCAGGTCCAGAATGAGGGCATCCGGAATTTCCCCGGCAATGCGTTTGGCGGCGATGACGGGATCGGCAGCGGTGCCCATGACCGCCAGGGCCTGGTCTGCCCCCACGATTTCCGCCAGGGTGTTGCGCACCCCGGCCGTTCCCGCGACGATGAGAACGCGCAGTACCTTCATGTGTCACCGGTGCGCAGGAATGTGGTGGGCGCGACGGAGCGGAGTGGCAACGCCAGATCGTTCATGTTTTCCGATGGTGTGATCCGACACCAATCCGACCAAGTGATTGATGGCATTTTTGTCTCGAACCGTCATCCGGGCATGGGCTGATGTGGCGGTCATTTACACGGACAGACTGGCAATCTCATGAATGCTGAACAGGTGCTGCATATCAAAAATGACCACAAAGTTGTCGTGCAATCGTCCGATCGCCTTGATATAGTCCGATTTCCAGCGTACTCCGATGTCCGGCGCCGAATCCAGGGTATGTGTGGCAAATTCGGCCACCTCGAACACCCGGTCGACCTGCATGCCGATTACCAGATGGCGCTCACTGACAGGCAAGTCGAGCACAAGGATGCGGGTATCATCGGTGCTGGAGGCGGCAGGCAGCCCCAGTTTTACCCGCAGGTCAAGTACCGGAACCGTGCAACCGCGTACATCGATGATGCCGCGCAAGAATGACGGTGCGTTGGGCAGGAAGGCGACCGGTCGGCTGTCGTCGAGGATTTCGCGCACAATTTGCACCTCCACGGCGAACCGGTCTTCTCCAACACCCAGGGTGACATAGCTGGATGGGGCAGCAGGATGGGTCATGGTTGGACCTCAATATTGTTCAAAGCGGTCATCTTCGGCATCCGACCCGGCCAAATCCAAATTGAATCCCTGGGATTTGGCTGGCATGGAGGCGGTTGCTGTCTGCTTGACGGACCTGGACTGATAGTGCGTCTGGTGGCCTGATCGGGCAGGCAAGCCCGTCCTTGCGGCGCTGCGTCCGGTCTGGTTGCCCGGCTTCGATGCGAAAGAGGTCCTGACCGGCGCCTGCCTGGTCTGTGGGAGTCCACCGAAGCCATCCAGGCGGTTCTTGTCACCCAGATCAAAAAAGTTGATCATTGCTTGGAGTTGGGCGGCCTGTGCCGACAACTCTTCCGACGTGGCAGACATCTGTTCGGCTCCGGCGGCATTTTGCTGGATGACCTGATCCAGTTGCTGGATGGCGGTATTGATCTGGCTGGCACCGATGTCCTGCTCGCGGCAGGCGGCACTGATCTCTCCCACCAGTTCAGCCGTTTTCTTGATGTCTGGAACCAGTCGTTCCAGCATTTGTCCCGCATGGTTGGCCACATCGACGGTCTCGGTGGAGACCGAGCTGATTTCGGTGGCAGCCCGCTG
Source organism: Magnetococcus sp. DMHC-8 (assembly GCA_039908555.1). Taxonomy (GTDB): domain Bacteria; phylum Pseudomonadota; class Magnetococcia; order Magnetococcales; family Magnetaquicoccaceae; genus Magnetaquicoccus. The sequence goes on along the minus strand of JAMOAX010000011.1, from coordinate 14,853 downwards.
GCTGCGTTCGGACAATTTGCGCACTTCGGAGGCCACCACGGCAAAACCTTTGCCGTGTTCACCCGCCCGAGCGGCCTCGACGGCGGCATTCAGGGCCAGCAGGTCGGTTTGACGGGCAATTTCCTGGATGATGGAGATCTTGGCGGCGATGGTCTGCATGGCATGGACCGTCTTGAGAACCGCCGCGCCGCTTTCTTCGGCATGTTTGGCCGACTGTTTGGCTATGCGTTCCGTTTGTCCCGAATTCTCCGCAGTCTGCTTGATGTTGGCAGCAATCTCCTCCATGGCGGAGGAGGCCTCCTCGGCCGCCGAGGCCTGCTTGGATGCGCCCTGGCTGAGTTGCTGGGCACTGCCGGACAACTCTTCGCTGCCGGCGGAGACGGCGGAGGAGGCCTGATTGGCATCGTGTACCACCGATTGCAGACGGTGCAGCATGGTCTCCAAGGCGGTTCCCAGCACATCCTGCTCCGACTTGCGGTGGAAGGAGATGGAGAGGTTGCCATTGGCAATCTCATCGGCCACCTGGGCGGTCGCCCGCAGATTGGCGATCATCTTGTTCAAGGCGACAATCAAATCCGCCATTTCATCATTGGTCGTGGCAGAGATGGTGATGGCCAGATCGCCATCTGCTACAGCGTTGGCCACCTGCACAGTCTTCATCAGATTGTTGCTGATCATGTAGGCCATGAGGAGTGCACTGCCCAATGCGACGAAAAAGGCGACCGCAATGGCGGCCAGCAGGAGGGTTTTCAGGGTTTCATAGTGACTGTCCGCCTTCTGCTTTTCATCCAGCATCTGTTTTTCGGTCTGCACGACGATGGTCGAGAGGGCCTTGTTCAACCGGGTGGCCAACTCCCGCACCTCGCCCCGCGACAGGGCAAATGCCTTGTTTTCTGTGTTTTTGCGAGCCAGATCGACTACCTGATCCGTTATTTTTTCCCAGGCGGCAAACCGTTCCAGGAAGAGTTCAAAAGCGCGACGGTCGGCATCTGAGGTCAGCAGCAGACGCATTTCCTGAGCGATGTTTTTGAGTTGGGTGAGGGCATCGCCGAACCGTTTCATGGCTTCCTCTGTGGTGGAGTCGTCGTTGGCCAGGACGGCGTCACGCAAGAACCCCCGGGTGATGGCATACTGGGCGATGATGTGGCGTGCCCGTTCGGCGACGCGCAGTTGAGGCACAGTGAGGTCGTTGGCGCCACCGGCAGGTATCAGCAGCGGATTGAGGGCGCTGACCGCCGCATTTCTGGCAGCCTGGTCTTCGGTCGAGATGATTTTTGCGGCCTGGGCATTGGAGTGGACGCGACCGAGGGTGCGTACCTTGTCCTGGGAGGTGGCGAATTCGCCAAAGAGTCCTTCGATGGCTGCCACATCTTTAAGCATCGCGCCATCCGCCAGCTTGCGCAACTGCTCAAGCAGTTGCCGGAAGTCGTCGCGGCGGGCCTGCATGGATTTGTCGAACTGTTCTATATCTGCTGGATGGGAGGAAAGCAGAAAGTTTTTTTCCTCACGCTGGATCAGGTATACCGTACGCTCCAGGGAGATGGCAAGCTTGACCCTCTGGGCTTCCTCATCGACCAGGACGCCGATATTCTTGTTGACGTCGGCCAATCCCATGAGGGCAATGACGGTGGAGATGGCCGGCAGGAGGAACACGACGGCACAGGTGAGGATCAACTTGTTTTTGATGGATATGCGCATGGCTTGCTCCAGTATTGAAAGTCTCGGGTCATATGGTCGCATCGACCGACGCAAACATGCGGTCAATGTCCAGGATCATCACAAATTCATTGTCCCGTCGGCCAATGGCCTTGACGAATTCAGGTCGCCAGGCCGATCCGATGCGGGGTACCTGACCGGTCACCAGCTCATCCAGGCGGCTGACCTCATGGACCTTGTCGGCCAGAATGGCGACCAGAACGGGGTCGCCTTCAAACTGGATCTCCAGCACCACGACCCGGGTATCCGGCGTGGGCGGGGTGACGGGCAGGCCGCAGCGCATGCGCAGGTCGGCCAGTGGCACCACCCGCCCGCGAAAGTTGATCAGATTGCCGACAAAGGCCGGTGCGGTGGGAATGGGGGTGACCGGTCCGGTATCGAGAATTTCCAGCACAATCCCGGCAGGCAGGGCAAAGGTCTCGGTACCCATGGCGATGGTCAAAATTTCGTCGATGTCGGGATTGGCGATCATGCATTGTCCTCCTTTTTCTGGTCCCGGCGCCGATCTTCGCGGTTCTGCCCAAACTCAATCAGATGCAGGATGTCCAGGATCAACACCACGCTGCCGTCACCCAGGATGGTGGCCCCCAGAAAACAGTGCACATCTCGATGCAATGGGCTCAGGGATTTGATGACCGTCTGATGGTTGCCCAGCAGGCGGTCCAACACCAGGCCGATGCACCGCTCACCGGAGGAGACGATCACCACCTTCTCGAAAGGGGGGGGCTCTCCGGGCACATCGAACAGGTCCCGCAGGCGCAAAAAGGGGACCAGTTCCCCCCGGATATCCAGGAAGTGGCTGCCCCTCTCCTGCAAGGTGTTGCTGGGCAACTCCACGCACTCTTCGACTGACGAGAGGGGGATGATGTAGTGGTTCTCCCCCACGCAGACCAACAGACCATCGACGATGGAGAGAGTCATGGGAATGCGCACGGTAATCGTCGTGCCCTTGTCCAGCAGGGAGTCAATCCCAACGGTGCCCCGCAGTGCCTCAATGTCCCGCTTGACCGCGTCCATGCCGACACCACGCCCGGAAATTTCCGTGATTGCAGTGGCCGTGGAGACCGACGGGGCGAAGATCAACTCCAGCCCCTCCCGCTCCGACAACTCCCGGTTGTGGTCGATGATGCCTTTCTCTCTGGCCGATTGGATGACCCGTTCCACATCGATGCCCCGTCCATCATCGGCCACCTCGATCACGATCAATCCGTACTGGTGACAGGCCGAGAGGGTGATCCGGCCTTCCGGCAGTTTACCTTTGGCGGTTCGTTCTGCCGGTGGCTCTATGCCGTGGTCCAGGGCATTGCGGAGCAAATGTTTCAAGGGGCCGCTGATCTGTTCCGCCACCTTTTTGTCCACTTCGGTGTCGTGGCCGACAATGGCCAACCGCGCCCTTTTGCCCGTGCTGTTGCAATAGTCGTGGACCAGGCGCTGCATCGGGTCGAAGGCGCCGCCGATGGGCACCATGCGGATGGTCATGGCCTGATCCTGCAGTTCACGCACGGTCCGGGAACTGTCGTCGATGATTTCCAGCAACCCTTCTGCCAGTTCGGTATCCCTTTCCTCCATGAAGTTCTGGAAGCTGTCCAAGCGGGCTTCAATGGTGATCAATTCACCGACCAGATTGACCAGTTTGTCCAGCTTGCCGGTGTCGACGCGAATGGAACTCAACTTCTGGACGGAGGATTGTTCGGCCTTTCCCCTGAGAGGGGTTGGCTGTGGCACTGGTTGGACAGGCGGCAGCGAGAGCGGTTCCGGCGGCATGGCGGTCGGTCTGTCCGCTGTCTGGTCTGATGGTCGATCGTTCCGCCCCGTTCCGCCTTCCTGCCTGTCAACGGCGGCATCAATACTGGCCTGGTTCTCGGGTGCGGCAGGCATCAGATCCATCTGGTGGATCTCCACCTGGTGCTGTTGCGACCAGTCAGCCAGGATGGCGGTGACCTGGTCGTGTCCGGCCTGGGTCACCAGATGAGCGCTGCGCCACAGATAGACTGTCTCGGGTCGGCGTTTGTCGGGTGGGGGCAGACTGTGCTCGTGGGAGATCAGCAGGAGCGTGCCCAGTTGTGTCAGCGCCTGGGCCATATTGGCCAACTCGGAGGGGGGTGGGAAAAAGTCCGGACGGGCATGGACATGGATAAGAAAAGTGTTGGGTTCCTGGATGGATGGTACAATCGTCGGAGCCGGCAGGGGCCGGGCTGATACAGGGGATTGCACAGCCACCGTTGGCGTGGGGGAGACGACCGGTGGTGAGGTCATCGTTGGCCCCTGGTCGTGCACAACCTGGATGAGTCGGTTTTTGCTCTCTTCCAGACGCTGCCGGTCGAGGGGAGCCTCGCCCACCGCCTCGGCCATGAATCCCTTCAGACAGTCAATGGATTCCAGCAGCAGCGAGACCAGATGCGGGGAGATGGCAAGCTGTCCTTTGCGCACCTTGTCCAGCATTTCCTCGACCAGATGCGTATAGTGAGACAGATCTTCCATGCCCGCCAGGCCGGCACCACCCTTGATGGTGTGCAGATGGCGGAACAGCCTGTCCAGCAGCGCGAAATCACCTGGCGCACTGTTCAACACGAGCAGGTCGGCCTCGACCTCCTGGACCAGTTCGCCCATCTCCTCGAGAAAGACCGCCTGCATGGTGTAGGTATCGGTATTGCTCATGGGTCCTACTTGCTCTCCATGACGAAGGAGCCGTCCCAGTTGTCTGGAGGTGGCGATTTGCTGTAGTGTTCACATCGGTGGATAAACAGCGTGGAGGCGGCATCGCCGCTGTTTTTGACACACTCATGGAACTGTTTTCTGGCCTGCTCCCAGCGACGGTTGCGATAGAGCGCCAATGCTGTCGCAAACTGTTCCGACAGACGGCGGTGACGCCGCAGGGCCTCTTCTTCCAGATCCTGGTAGATTTCGTGGATGGCGACCGGGGCGGACCGTCCCTTGACGGCAACCCGGTCCAGTTCGCGGGCTGCAAAAGCGTTTTGATCCAGATGATGCCACGTGTCCCCGGAAATGATGATCCGTACGCCGTAATATTTGGTCAATCCCTCCAGGCGCGAGGCCAGATTGACCGCATCGCCTATGACTGTCGAGTCAATGCGGGTCTTGTTGCCCAGGGTCCCCAGCATGACTTCACCCGTATGGATGCCAATCCCCGAAGCGACCGGCAGGTGCGGCGGACCCTTGCGGGTGGCGTTCCATCGCACCAGTTGTTGCTGCATGCCAATGGCGGCCATGACTGCGGAGGTGGCTTGCGCATCACTCTCCTGGTCGAACAGCGCCATGATGGCGTCACCGATAAACTTGTCGACAAAACCGTCATGCTGGTCAATGGGCCCTTGCATCTGGGCCAGATATTCATTCAGAAAAGCAAACAGCTCCTGAGGTGTCATCCCTTCCGAGATGGTGGTGAAAGAACGCAGATCACTGAACAGGGTGGTGATGCGATGGGCCTGTACGGTGCCGGAGGTGATATTTTCAATGCCGTTGATGGCAATACGTTGCAAAAACTGCTTGGGTACAAACTTTTCAAACACCCTGGTCATGACCGCCACCGCCTGGGTCTCGGCCAACTCGATCTTGGTATTTTTGAGTTCGGCGTAGGCCTTGCGCTGGGCATCCAGCGCTTTTTCCAGATCGCGGGTCAATTTCCGGTTTTCGTCTTCGGCTTTTTTCAGGCTGACCTGGGTCTTGACCCGGGCCAGCATTTCGCCGACATCAAAGGGCTTGGGCAGGTAATCGTTGCAGCCCAGCAGCGACAGCCCTTTGACCACTTCGGCCTTGTCGGCCTGGGCAGTCAAAAAGATGACCGGAATGTGTTTCCAGACCGGATCGGATTTGAGAAAGTGGATACAGGCGTCACCACTGACATTGGGCATGTTGCGATCCAGCAAAATCAGATCCGGCAACAGGGTGACTGGCGTTTTTTCCAGAAATTTCAATGCTTCTCCGCCATCGACAGCCTCAATCACCTCAAAGCGGGTTTGTTCGGCGCCTTCCAGTATCTGTCGTACCCGCAGGCGTACACTGCGCGAATCATCCACAATGAGAATACGTGCGTCCATGAGCATCCTTTTGCCAGCAGATACTGTCGTGTGGCCGGTGCAAGCCGCCACGGAAGACATCGCACCGGAACCGGTCGGCGTGACACCCGGTACCCCCCTCTCGGTCGCCCGGTTCGGGTGTGCAATTTCACGCAAAAATCAAACCAAGTTTTTATTATGTTCCTGCAACCATGTTGCTCTCGTGGAGTGGATACTTTTTTCTGACTTCCATCTATCCCGAGACTGCAGTACCATGGACGCTGCTGGCCATCAGGCGTACCCTGAGGGGGGGGGCAGGATGGGAACCGGTGGCAGTCCGGGGTGCCTGATCGGCGCCGGATGGGACCTGCAAGCAAAAGGAGCAGCGGAAATGGGCAAGAAAGTTGAGAACCACAAGATGATACACCGCGGTGTGGACGAGCAGCACGCCAAGGTGTTTGCCAAGATCAGGAAACTGGGCAGATCCATTCAATCCATGAACAGCGCGCGGGCGGTTTTTCACAGGCTTTTTTCTCTGGCCCGGTACGCAGAAAAACATTTTTCGCACGAAGAACATCTGATGTTCGTGAGCGGGTACAGGCAATATCATCTCCACAAACAGCAACATGGCGAGTTCATTCGCAAGATTGGCGAAATCAAGTCGGCGTATCATGATGATCACGCCTCTCCCGACCTGCCCGGACATGTGCAACGCTCTCTGGGTGAGTGGTTGGACAGGCATGTCAAGCATGAGGATGCCGCCGTGGTGGCCTGGGTCAACGACAAGGCCAGACGGACCAGGCCGATCATGCGTGGCGGTCTGTGATGCCGGTACAGTCATTCTGTCGGAATGGCGGCGCCCGGTTGCTGGCAGCGATGGGACACAGTGGTCTGGCATGACCTGGACAGGGTGTCTCGTTGGTTGTTTGTTGGTGTGGTGCGTCGATCTCTGCAGGGAGGTGTCGGGTTATGTCGCGGGTTCTGGTTGTTGATGATGACGCTGCCATACGGGCGCTGTTGCGTGCGTTTCTTGAAGAGGATGGACACCATGTGGAGGAGGCGACGGACGGCCAGCAGGGTGTGCGCCGGTACCAGGAGACTCCTGTTGATATCGTGATCACGGACGTGTTGATGCCTGAACAAGACGGGTTGGAACTGATCATAGAATTGAAGGAAATGTTCCCAGAGGTAAGAATCATCGCCATGTCAGGCGGTGGCCGAGGTGTGGATGCCAAGCTCGGATTGCAGCTCACCGGGTTTTTCGGCGTTGTTCACCAGTTGCAGAAACCCTTTACCAAGAAGCAAGTTTTGGAAGCAATGCACCAGATTTCGCACGGGATGGATGCGGTATTTCAGCGTTGAGGAGAGCATACATGGCATCGATCCAGGCAATGCAGCATCGGATGTGGCTCGTGCTGGCGGGTGGGCTCGTGCTGGGGGCGGTCGGTTTTGCAGTGTTTCACTTCCTGCTCATGGACGGTTTTACAAACAGTCTGGAAATGTGCGCATCCTGCCATGAGATGGATGGTGTCTATCGGGAATACCAGAAGAGCACGCACTACAAGAACCCTACCGGTGTGCGAGTCATCTGCTCTCAGTGTCACATTCCCCATGGCAAGGGCGTGGGGGATTACCTGGACAAACTGCTGGACAAGGTGATTGTTGGGGGACGTCACCTCTATCACCATCTCAAAGGCACCTACCCTGACGCCAAATCCTTTGAGGATGCACGCTACCGACTCTCCCAGGACGTACTGGAGAACATGCGGCGACGTGATTCCAGGGAGTGTCGTCAGTGCCATACCTACGAGGCGATGCAGTTTGCCAGCCAGGACCGTTCTGCCGCGAGCAAACACGAACGGACCATGAAGGACGGAAAAAAAACCTGCGTTGACTGCCATGCCGGTCTCGTGCACGAAATACCGAAGGAGCCAGTCTCTGAGGGAGGTGACAAACAATGATCGTTCATTGGATATGCCGGTGTTTTGCGGGCAGGCCTGCACTGTTCGTGGGGTTGCTGATCGGACTGCTGTCCATTCTGTCAATCCAGGCATCGGCTTCTGAAAAGGACCGTTACATCCAGTCGGTGGTTTCCCTGCTGCGACTGCATGCCGATGCCATTCGCCAGTTGGCCAGCCAGGAGTTCAAATACAGCCGCAACCTGGCCCGACATGCTGCGGCCCTGCAGCATACTTTTGGTTTGCTTGGTCCCATGGACTGGCACGCCGCCAAAGCGGATTTCATGCAGAAAAAAAGGGAGGATGGCCACAATCAACCAGCAGATATTTTTGAAAAAACGTCTGAACAGTGCCAGAAGCATATGAAGGTTTTGCAGCAGACCGCCCTCCAACACGTGGAATCCGGGGGGAGTCCGATGCCGGTGCTCAAGGCCCTGGACGATGTCCAGGGGACATGCAATGCCTGTCACGACCTGCTCAACGGTGCTGCCCCGGACGTGTGGGGGAGGTAGGTCCACTGCCCATGTACTGGAATCTCGACAGGGAGGTGCGATGTGCGAAATAAAATGGCTCTGCCGTGCTGGTGTGTTGTCTGGCTGTTGGTGCTGACTGGATCTGCGGCCTGGGCTGAGCCCATTCGCATCAGTGGGACCGGTGCTGCCATTTCTGCCATGAAACAAGTGGCAGATGTCTACCGTCAGTCCCATCCGGACGTGCAATTTCAATTCATTCTCCCACCTGTCGGCAGCAGTGGCGCCATCAAGGCGTTGGCGACCCAAAAATTGGATGTGGCGCTGTCCGGGCGTCCTTTGAAGAAGGAGGAAGAGTCGGCCGGATTGGTGCAGGAGTGGCTTGGCCGTTCCCCATTCCTCTTTGTCGTCCACCAGGACTTGCCCGTAACCGGTGTCCGTTTTGCCCAATTGGCAGAGATGTATGCCGGGCGGCAGAAAGTCTGGCCGGACGGTTCCCGGGTGAGGGTGGTACTGCGTCCGACCGCCGATGCGGACACAGCGTTGCTCAAGAGTATCTCTCCGGCCATGGATGAGGCAGTGACCACCGCCCATGCGCACCGTGCAGCGGGTTCTGCTCTGGCCGACACCGATATGGACCTTGCCGACATGGTCGCCAAGATACCGGGCGGACTGGGGTCGGTGGCGTTGACGCTCATTCTGGCGGAACGTCGTCCCCTCAAGGGGTTGCTCCTGGATGGGGTGGAACCGACCGTGGCGGCGCTGGAGAGCAACCGCTACCCGTATGCCAAGCCATTGTTTGTCGTCACCAGAGCTGATGCTTCCGCCCCGGTGCGGGGCCTGCTGGGTTTCTTGCGTTCTGTGGAGGGGAAAGCCATCTTGTCGCAGTTGGGCATTTCCGTCACACCACCGGTGCCATGAATCAATCTGCACCTTTGCTGCGTTTGATCACGATTATTGCTGCTTTTGTGGCCGGTATGGTGGTGGTGTTGCCGCCACTCATCCACCTGTTGCTGGGTTGGGACCACGTCAACAAGCAACTGACCACAGAACTCCGCATCCACACCCTCTCTTTGAACAAATTCATCAGCAATAATCCTGATATATGGCCTGCTCAGGGTATTCGTCTGAAGGCTGTTCTGGAGGATGCCCATTCACCGGGCACAGCCGTTCGTGTCTTTGCGTTTGCCAACGGGCAAGAGATTGAGACGGTACAGATTTTGGAGCCACTGTTCTGGCCGCGTTTGACCAGCAAGGAAAACCTGTTTGATTATGGTGAAGTGGCGGGTAGTGTTGAGATTACCTTGTCGTTGGTGCCTGCACTGCTCCCTGTTCTGTTCACCCTGCTGTGCAGCCTGGGCATTGGGTTGGCGGTCTTTTTTCCTTTGCGCAATGTGACGCTGAGGACGGTGCAGCAGGCTACCATGGCTTTGCAGGAGGCCAAGGAACTGGCGGAAGAGACCAGTCGCATCAAATCAGAATTTTTGGCGAATATGAGCCATGAAATTCGTACGCCCATGAACGCCATCATGGGTCTTGCCGATCTGGCCCTGCGGATGGAGATGACGCCGAGGTTGCGCGATTACCTGAGCAAAATTGCCAATGCATCTCACTCACTGCTGCGTATCATCAACGACATTCTGGATTTTTCCAAGGCTGAAGCGGGTAAGATAACGCTGGAGTCCACCGATTTTGAGATGGGTCGGGTCTGTGAAAACCTGGCCGACCTGTTCCGAGACCAGGTGGATGAAAAAAATCTGGAGTTGGTCATGGGGATGGACCCAGCCTGTCCTACAGCCCTGAGGGGGGATTCCCTGCGCCTCGAACAGGTATTGATGAACCTGATTGGCAACGCCATCAAATTTACAGCGCAGGGTTCGATACGGGTCTGGGTAACCATGGAGCCGCCTCCTGCCGACACAACGGGTGAGTCGGGTCTGCACGCGCACGATGATCGTGTGGTCCTGGTCTTCACGGTTCAGGACAGTGGCATTGGCATGTCGCAGGCACAGGTGGCCGGGTTGTTTCGCCCCTTCTCCCAGGCGGACAACTCGACGACCCGGCAATATGGCGGGACCGGCCTGGGACTGTCCATCTGCAAGCATCTGGTTGAAGTGATGGGAGGGCGAATATGGGTGGAGACCGCCCCGGGCGGCGGTTCTCTGTTCGGGTTTACTGCTGCGTTTATTCGCCGTCCTCAATCCGAACAGCTCTGTCTTGCACCGCCCGATGTCCTGGATGGGTTGCCCATATTGGTGGTGGATGATAACGCAATCGCCCGGGAGATTCTGGAGATCACGTTGCGCTCATTCACATTTCGGCCTGTGTTGGTGACCTCCGGGGCTGATGCGGTGACGGAAATGGCGCGGTCGATCGGGACGGGCAGCCCCTACCCACTGGTGTTGCTGGATTATCAGATGCCCGGCATGGACGGTATTGAAACCGCCCACCAGATAATATCTTGCGTCTCCCGGCATGCACGCAATGGTTTCTCTCCCAAAATGATTTTGTTGTCTGCCTTTGCCCGGGAGGAAGATCTGTTGCCCGGTGCCAATCAGGCTGGCATCGAGGTGTTTCTCAGCAAACCGGTTACACGCTCCCGTCTGTTTGATACCATCATGGATGTGCTGGGACACGAGGTGGTTCGATCGCATCGGACTGGAGGACAGGAGATTGATCCCCAGGGAGTTCTCGACCAGATAGGCGGTGCCCGGGTCCTGTTGGTGGAAGACAATCCCATCAACCAGCAGGTGGCGCGGGAGATGCTGGAGCAGGTGGGGCTGGTGGTGACGGTGGTCAACAATGGACTGGAGGCAACCCACCAGGTGTTGGCATCCCCCTTTGATATGGTTTTCATGGACATTCACATGCCCGTGATGGACGGTTATACGGCGGTTCGTCAAATCCGGAGCGATGCCCACTTTGCACAGTTGCCCATCATTGCCATGACGGCGCATGCCATGGAGGGAGATCGACAAAGATCTTTTGACGTGGGCATGAACGGCCATGTGACCAAACCCATTGACCGCAAACAACTGCACGCCACCTTGCTGCAATGGATCAAACCCGGAGATCGACCCAGACCGGAGGGACAGTCGGTTCCCTCCCATCTGCCGATGAGAAATAGTGGTGGGCAGGAGGTGCTGTTGGATTTGCCGGGCGTTGATGTGTCTGCCGGGCTCGAACGATTGGGGGGCAACCGCCGGTTGTTTCGTTCACTCCTCCTGCAAGCCGGGCGGGATTTTTCCCCGGTTGCCGCCCAACTCCGACATGCGTTGCAGGGCAAGCGACAGGACGATCTGCTGGCGGCCAAAAGCCTTGTGCATACGCTCAAGGGTGTGGCAGGCAACGTGTCGGCCATCTCACTGCACAAGGCGGCCATCGCCCTGGAACAGGCGATGGTGGCTGATCAGAAAGAGAGATATCCGGACTTGCTGGATCATTTGGAACGGTTGCTGATCCCGTTTTTGGAGGGTATACGGATTCTTGAACAGGATGCGATGAGCGAACCAACCTCGCCAAATGTGGTGTCGGTGGACCCGGTGCGGACCAGGGCACTGTTGACCCTGTTGGCCACCCACATCCAGAACGGCAATACCGAGGCAGAGGCCTGTTTTGCAGAGCTCAAATCGTACCTGCAGGGCAGTGCGAGCGCCCAGGATCTGGCGCAATTGGAAGCCGCCATTGAGCAGTTCGATTTTCCTACGGCACAGACGGTTTTGGCCGCGATCAGCCAGATTTGGCACAGTGCTCAGACGGAGGGAAGTAGATGAACGGGGCAGCGGAGAAACAGAAAATTTTGATTGTGGACGATATGCCCGTCAATCTGAAGGTGCTCAATTCGATTCTGGTGGAGGAGTACCATGTCTTTGTCACGAGCAACAGCCTCCAGGCGTTGGAAAAGGCGCGCAGCACTCGTCCGGATTTGATCCTGTTGGACATTGTCATGCCGGAAATCGACGGTTTTGAAGTATGCAGGCGGCTTAAGGAGGAACAGGAAACGTTGGATATTCCTGTGATATTTATCACGGCAATGAGCGGGGAGGAGGATGAGGTCAGGGGATTTGCAGTCGGTGCGGTGGATTATATCTCCAAGCCATTCAAGGCATCTGTGGTTCTGGCCAGAGTGAGAACGCATTTGAAAATGCAAAGCATGCAGCGGGAGTTGATACGGCAGAATGCGGCCTTGCTCGAGGCGGAAATGTTGAAAGCGGATATTGAGCGCATCATGCGTCACGATTTGAAATCGCCAATGGCCAGCGTGGTCGGATGTGCCGATCTGGTGTTGACATCAAACACCTGGTCGCTGCCGCCGGATCTGCGCAAATTTATACAGATGATCCATGAGGCTGGGCACAACGCCCTGCGCATGATCAGCCTTTCGCTGGACATGTACAAGATGGAACAGGGAACCTACTTGCTGGAACCCAAGGCCGTCGATCTCGTGGCACTCATCGGAAAACTGACTGCCGGTTGTGACCGTCAGGCGCAACGCAGAGGCTGGCCAATCGACACACAGGTGAATGGTCATCCCATGTCAGATACCGACCGTTTTTTGGTATCTGGAGAGGACATTCTTTGTTATTCAATATTTTCCAACCTGATCAAGAATGCCAAGGAGGCATCTCCGGCCAACAGCCCGATCACGGTCACCATGGACAGCAGCGACACCATGGCCACGATATCCATTCACAATGCGGGCGCCGTACCTGCCGGGGTTCGAGAGCGATTTTTTGAAAAATATGTCACCTCCGGCAAGAAAACCGGCACCGGACTGGGGACATATTCTGCCCGGTTGATGGCAGAGGTGCAACGGGGCAGTGTGCGGATGGAGACGTCCGAGGAGAGTGGCACAACAGTGACTGTCCGTCTGCCTGCCTGGGTGAACGGGTCTTGATCTGTGCTGATTCAGCGAGAACCGGACACGCTGCATTTCAGTGTGCTGGTACCGCAGGGGAAGACAAGGATTTTTTTGTTGTCGTTTCTGCGGCATTCCTGGTAGCCTGACCCCGCCCGGTCAATGTTGTGCCTGGTGCATGACAGGCACCATGGTTCCAGTTTCCCAATAGATACTGAAAGGATCTGACAATAATGCGTAACAGTCGAAAGAAAATCGGTTTGTTGGTCATTGTGCCGTTGTTGGGCGGTGCCGCGGGGGTGGCGAGCAATGCGCACGCCGAAAGTTTCAGCATGCCGTTTTTCAACAATGGCAACAACGGCAATGGTTTCAATATGCCATTTTTCAACAATGGCAACAACGGCAACGGTTTCAGCATGCCATTCTTCGGCAACAACACCAACCGGCGCAATGGCCCGGGTCCGTATGGTCCCGGTCCGTATGGTCCCGGTCCGTATGGTCCCGGTCCGTATGGTCCCGGTCCCTACGGTTCGGGTTATGGTCCCGGTCCCCATGGTGCCGGTCCGTATGGTCCGGGCTATGGTTCCGGCCTATATGGCCAGAACCCCTACGGGCCTCCTCCCCAAGGTCACACGGCGACAGGTTCGCCGGCTGTGGCCTCCGGGGGGGCCAACCCGTATAACGCGCATGATGCCAAAAAAAATGGACCGTCGGATGATGCCGCCACGGCCAAGGTGGACCTGATGATCAACAATCGTGCATTGCCACCGCCGGCCGAGAAAAAACCGCAGCAGTGACGCAGGTCGGCCTGTTGCGCCGTCTGTGGCGCATCTCCGCCGGTTCGCTCACCTCTTGCCACTTTCCATGGCGGCCAGCCAGTCGGCCCGGGAGCGGCTGCACCCGGGTCCGCTGAGCAGGCTGTGGCCGCCGGTTTGTGGCATGACCCGGATCTGGGTGTCGATGCGCTCCATCATGGCCGGGACGTGCGAAATGAGGCCAATCAGCTTGCCCTCCCGGTGCAAACCGGCCAGCGCGTCAAGGGCCGTTCCCAGAGACTCCGCATCCAGAGTGCCAAACCCCTCGTCCAGAAAAAACGAGTCAACCTGCACCCGTCGACTGGTCATGTGGGAGAGTCCGAGGGCCAGCGCCAGGCTGACCACGAAACTTTCTCCGCCCGACAGGTTCCTGGTTGAGCGCATCTCCCCCCCCTGATAGCTGTCGATGACGTTCAGATCCAGGGGTTGTCGCTCATTCCGTATCAGCAAATAACGATCAGTCAATTTCAATAATTGCCGGTTGGCGTAACCGATCATCACCTCAAACGTCAGCCCCTGGGCAAAATTGCGATATTTTTTGCCATCCGCCGAGCCGATGAGTTCGTGCAGCCGCTCCCAGCGTTGGCACTCCTGCTGTTGTGCCGCCAGGGACTGAATCTGCGCATGCCGTCGCTGTTGCTGTCGGGCGTTGTCACTCAACCGTTGTCGGATGCCGCCTATGGCCTGCTGCAACGCCCGCTGCTCGGCCACCAGACGGGTGATGGTCTGGTCCAGCTCCGGGCGGGATTGTTCGGTGAGCCGTTTGGCCTGCTCGACAGCCCAGTGTGTCCGTTTTTCCCGTTCCCGTGCAAGCCATTCGGTCTGTTCGTCAGCCAGTTGCCGGGCCTGCTGCTGCAGGGCCGTGCGGCTCTCTTCCGACAGGCAGGCCGCCAGGTAGTCGGCCTCGTCCGCAAAGCCTGCTGCCGTCAGGCGCACCTGCCAGGCCCGCTCGGCCGTTTGCAGTCGCTCCTCTCGCGCTGCCAGGGAGTGCGCCAGATTGGCCAACCGGTCGTGCAGTGT
>JAMOAX010000302.1:0-1543 GCA_039908555.1 Magnetococcus sp. DMHC-8 | reverse complement strand
GGGTCTTGCCTCCGGTCGAGTGCTGGCGAGGCGTCAGTCCCAACCATGCCGCCACTTCCCGGCCATCCCGAAACGTCCCGGGATCGCCGATGGAGGCCACCAGTGCGCTAGCCGTGAGCACACCGATGCCGGGAATGGTCATCAGCAGTCGGCAGCGCTCGGTTTGACGACTCTTGGCGGCGATCTGCCTGTCGTACTCCAGGATGCGAGCGTCCAATTGCTGCAGGGCCTCGAAGAGTTCGCGCAACAGTTGCCTCACTCCTGCCGCCAGTTCCTGGCCTTCATCGTCCAGGATGGCGGGCAATCGTTCCCGCACATGACGTGCGCCAGTCGGCAAGACGACACCGAACTCCATCAGCAGTCCGCGGATCTGGTTGATTTCCGCCGTTCGCTGACCCACCGCCAGGCTGCGCGCCCGATGCCAGGCCAAAATCTCCTGCTGATCTACGCTCTTGACGGCAACAAAACGCATGTTGGGACGCTGCACCGCCTCGCAAATTGCTTCGGCATCGTTGAAATCATGCTTGTTCCCTTTCACGTAGGGTTTGACGAACTGGGGAGCCATCAGCTTCACTTCATGACCCAGTTCCCGCAGCTTCCGCCCCCATTGGTGCGCCCCGCCACACGCTTCCATGCCGATCAGGCACGGTGGCATGTTGGCCAACAACGGCAACAGTTCGTCACGTTGCACTTGTCGCCGCAACCCGACCCGGCCTGATTCCGTTACTCCATGCAGGTGAAACAGATTCTTGCCGATGTCAATTCCCAGTACCCGAATGGCCGCATTTACGCTATTCTTGTTCATAGTCCGCTCCGTATCCCGTTGATGGTTGCACTACTTCCATCTTGGCCCAAACGAGGCCGTTTGGGAACGGGGCGGACCATTCCATTAATCCGCGCAGCGCGCCAGCAGGCCGCCGCAGACGGCGCTTTGGAGATGGGCCGCAAAAAAACTCCGCCACCCCGAAACAGGATGGCGGAGAAAATCGAATGTGCCGCAATCAGGCGCAGCGCCGTGCCCGTCAGATCCTGACGAACGGCCACAGCTTCTGATTGTTCTTCTTGCGCCAATAGACATACCCGCCCGCAGCGGCGGCCACCACCAGCGCCGGACCCCAGGCGCCCAACCCCAGGCCCAGACCCAGGCTCATCCCCTTGCCGGTCCAGATGGTGCCGGCCTGCGCGCTGCTGGCGACGGCGGGGGTCGTGTTGACCACCAGACCCTTGGTGATCCCCTTGCCCGCCGTGGCGCCGAGGCCGGCTCCGGCCTTGGCAACGGTCGCCTTTCCAGCCACGGTGGCATTCCGGGCAACCTCGGGGATGGCGAAGTCCAGGGTTCCAGGACCGGCCACGGTCATGCTCTCTCCGGCCAGGAGATCAATGGTGAAATTGGCGGGCATGGCAATGCAACTCCTTAAGGGTGGTTATGTTTCGATTCTCAGAAAGAATCAGGTTTTGTGTCGGTTGTGATCAGTTTAACGCCTCATCCGCGAGGAAGTCAAGGAAAAAATGTCATTTTCCAGGGGGGGGGGGGGGGCGGTAA
>JAMOAX010000136.1:0-7905 GCA_039908555.1 Magnetococcus sp. DMHC-8 | reverse complement strand
GCTCCTTTGAAAAACAACGGCAACAGCAACGGCAAAGTCCCAGGGCGCTGCCCTGGACCCGCCAGGGGGGTGACCCCCCTGGACCCACAGCCACTTTTCAAAGCCTGTCAAATCAGCTCGGGTGGGCCACTCAGCGTCAAGACTGTCAATGGCTGGCCGACACGGCATGAATGCGCAACCAGGTCCGACACAGTTCGACCAACTCGGCCATCTCTCCGGCGGGTGGTGGGCTGGTGGGGGGTTGGAAGGGCAGGGTGATCAGGTGCTGGCCCACCCCCTGGCTGAACGGGTGGTCCGGCAGGGATTGGTCCAGAAACTGCAGCCAGGCGGTGCCGGTCAGGCCGGTCGCCGCCGGTGCTGCCTCCGCCGGGTGGGCGGGGCGGTGCCGGGTGGCCAGGGTCACCCGGCGCAGGAGGATGGACAGCTCGCCGGCCAGGCGATGATCATCCCGATGCACGGCATGGGCCGTCACCAACCGGTCCAGCTCCAGCAGGGCGGCGTTGCGCAGGCGGTGGCGGCGGGCCCGGCGCCTGAGCAGCCAGCCCAGGGCGGTCACACCGCCGAGGAGTCCCAGCATCCACCACCAGCCCGGCGCGGGCGGCCACCAGGAGATGGGGTCCGGCAGATGGATATCCTGCAAGTCAGAGGCGGGGATGGGGGATGCCATGGCCGGCCCGCCGCAGGGTGGTGAGGGGCATGCCAAGGGCCCGCTGCAACAGGGCAACGATATCCTCCCCGGTGGCACAGGAGAGCAACAACAGGCCATGCTGTTGACAGAACCGGGCCAGGGCCGCCAGTCGTTGCTGAAACCGTTCCTGGTAACGACGGCGCTGATCCGGGGAATGGCTGTCCAGGAGAAAACGGTGCTCCCCGTCGCTGACCGGATACCAGCCCGGGGGAGGCAGCATCCGTTCGAGGAGGTCATAGATAAAGACCAGAATGACATCGTTGCGGCGGGCCAGTTGCGCCAGATGGACCTTTTCCCGGTCCCCCAGTCGGGCAAAATCACCGAACAGGAACAGGCGGCTGCCCGGTTGGGTGACGCGGCGCAGGCGGACCAGGGACTCTTCCATCGCCTGTTCCGTGGTGGATGGCGACGGCTGATCGGTCGGGCCGGCGGCTGCCAGCAGACCGAGGAGGCGCAGGACCCCATGATCGCCACGGGTGGGTCTGACCTCCCGATGTTCCCGGTCGGTGAACAGCAGCCCGCCCAGGCGATTGCCCTGCAGGGCGGCGCCCCAGGCGACCAGGGCCGCTCCGCGGGCCGCCGCCACCGCCTTGAACATGCCCCGGGTGGCAAAAAACATGGCGGGGCAGAGGTCGATCCAGACCAGCGTGGCCCGTTCCCGATCTTCGTGAAAAATTTTGGTGTAGGGCTTGCCTGTGCGGGCCGTGACCCGCCAGTCCATGTGACGCACTTCGTCACCGGCCTGATAGGGGCGGCTCTCCGCAAATTCGATCCCCCGGCCCTTGAAAAGGGAGAGAGTGGCACCGCTTTGCCCGGAACGGGCGCGGACCGGGTCCATCGACAGCCCCAGCGCCGCATTGCGCAGGGCCAGCAGCGAGGCCAGGTCGATCCGGGTGGCCCAACCGCCGGGGACCGGATCATTGCCACCCTCTGGCGGCGGGGCCGGACGGAAGCCGGGGGGGGTAAACCAGCCGGTCACGGGGCGGGCACCCGCTCGAGGAGGAGGTCCACGAACCGGTCGGTGGTCAAACCGCCGGCCTCGGCCTCGTAGGTGAGCAGAATGCGATGGCGCAATACCTCCGGCAGCAGCTCCTTGACATCGTCGGGGGTGACAAAATCCCGCCCCATGAGCCAGGCATTGGCGCGGGCGCACCGGTCCAGGGCCAGCGTGGCCCGGGGCGAGGCACCATACTGGAGCACCGAGGCCAGATCCTGACCGTACCGGCCCGGGTGGCGGGTGGCCAGCACCAACTGCAGGAGATACTCCTCGACATTGTCCGCCAGATGAACGTTCAACACCTCCTGGCGGGCCGCCATCAGGGTGGCCTGGGAGATGGGGGTCGGCAGCGGCGCCGGGCCGCGTTGATTGTGCCGCATTTCGTCCCGCACCAGACGCAGGATGGCCCGTTCTTCGGCGGCATTGGGATAATCGATGCGCACCAGCAGCAGAAAACGGTCCAGTTGCGCTTCGGGCAGGGGATGGGTGCCCTCCTGTTCGATGGGATTCTGGGTGGCCATTACCAGAAACAGGTCCGGCAGGTGGTAGGTCCGGGAACCCACCGAAATGTGCCGTTCGCCCATGGCCTCCAGCAGGGCCGACTGAACCTTGGCCGGGGCACGGTTGATCTCGTCGGCCAGGATCAGGTTGTGGAACAGGGGGCCCGACTGAAAGGTGAAGGAACCATCCTGCGGATGGAACACGTCGGTGCCGGTCAGATCGGCGGGCAGCAGATCGGGGGTAAACTGGATACGGCAAAAGCTGCCCTCAATGCCACTGCCCAGCACCTGGATGGCCCGGGTCTTGGCCAAACCTGGCGCTCCCTCCACCAGGAGATGGCCATCGGCCAGCAGGGCGGTAAACAGCCGATGAACCAGGCGTTCCTGACCGACGATGCGTTGCCGCACGGCGTCAAGCAGGTTGTGTACGGTGTGTTGTGTCGACATGATGTTCACTGTGCATCAGGGAAGTGTGGAGCGCCACGCCGGTCATCGTTGTTTGCCGGGACAGTGGGGATCGACGCAGGAGACATAGAGGTACAACACATGGTCGTTCAGGACAAAACCCGCCTCTTCGGCAATCTGCCGCTTGCGTTGCTCGATGAGAGGATCGTGAAATTCGATCATCTTTTTGCAATCCACACAAATCATGTGGTCGTGGTGGTGCTCGCTGGAGAGTTCATAGACGGCCCGGCCATCCTCGCACCGGTGGCGGTAGAGGAGACCGGCATGCTCGAACTGGGTCAGCACCCGGTAGACGGTGGCCAGCCCCATGCGAAAGCCGTCGGCCTGCAGGCGCTGGTGGATCTCTTCGGCAGAGAGATGGGCCACATTCCGGTCGGAAAAGAGTGCCAGGACACTCATTCGCGAAAAAGTGGGGCGCAGGCCCGCATTTTCCAACTCTTCAAGATTGGTTGTCATCCGCCAGCCTCCCCCGCGTTGCGGTTTTCCCCCTGGCAACGGTCGTGTTGCCTGCCGACCCAATAGTGCGCAATTTGGGTGCCGTGGTGCAAGGAGTCATGGAATGGAATTGCGGGTCATCTTTCTCTGGACACGGCTGACAGGGAGGTATAGAGTGTTCCTGGTTGAGAGCGGTTCTTGTAGTCAGAATCGTTCTCGATGTTGTCCATCGCAACCGGGGTATGGCATTTCGGCCCGGTTGGTTTGACCGACCCTGATCTTTCTGGCTGTGCACCATGGCACTTTCCCCGCTGCAACTCGAACGCTATTCCCGTCAACTGCTCCTGAAGGAGTTGGGCGGGGTCGGGCAGGTGCGTCTGCTGCAGGCCCGGGTGGTGGTGGTGGGAGCGGGGGCTTTGGGTTCTGCCGCCGCCTGTTATCTGGCCGCCGCCGGGGTGGGTCGGTTGTTCATCGCCGATGACGACCGGGTGGAACTGTCCAACCTGCAACGGCAGATTCTCCATACCACTGACCGGATCGGTCAGGCCAAGACGGCTTCAGCCGTTCAGGCCCTGCACGCCTTGAATCCCGAGGTCCATGTGATCCCCTGGACAGAGCGGGTGAGCGCGGCCACGGTGGATGGGTTGGTGCAACGGGGTGATCTGGTCCTGGATGGCAGCGACAATTTTGCCACCCGCCATCTCCTCAACGAAGCCTGTTTCCGGGCGCACAAACCGCTGGTGTCGGCAGCGGTGCTGGGATTTGAGGGGCAATTGTCGGTGTTTCGCCATGGGGTGGACGCGGCGGCGCCCTGTTACCGCTGTCTCTATCCGCACCCACCAGCGCCGGGCACCGTGCCCACCTGTCGCACGGCGGGTGTCCTGGGGGCCGTCACCGGTATTCTGGGGGCCTGGCAGGCGGCGGAGGCGATCAAGGAGTTGCTGGGCGTGGGTGAATCCCTGGCGGGTTCTCTGCTGCTGATCAACGTGTTGCATGGTCAGGTACAGCGCATTCGGATCAGCAAAAATCCCGAATGCAGTCTGTGTACCACCTGATCAACTTTTTTGGCTGTATTGCCGTTCATATGACTGAGGAGAAAAAACGGTGAATGACTTGCGGATTGGCGTTCGGTTGGGACTGGGTTTTTCCCTGATTTTGCTGATCGTTGGCATGGCGTTTGGCATTTTTTGGGTTCAGGTCGGGGACGTGGAAAAAAGAGCAATCCTGGTGCGCGACGAAAGCATGCCCTTTGCCATTATGGCGGAAAGGATGTCTGGTCATGTCAGCGCGATACAGCAATTCCTGACCGATGCCTCTCTCACGGGCAGCCGTGATTCGGTGACAGGAGCGATGGAGATTGCCAAGGAGGTACGTGAAGGGGTTGACAAGTTTCAGAAAATGTTTGCCGATGAACGCAACCAGGACAATGTGCGCCGGATGGAGGAGATTCGCAAGGAGTTTGATGCGTTTATAAAAACCGGACAAAGAATGGTTGAGGCCTATACGGGGCAGGGAAAGACGGACGGTGACGCGGTGATGGAGGTATTTGACAAGGATTCAGAAAAATTGAGAAATGCCTTGGAACCACTGCGGAAAGACCAGATCAATGAATCCCAAGAGAATCTTGCTCTTGTTGTCAAGACAGCTGAGATGCTGGGGCGTTTGCTTTGGATCGTGGGGTTGTTTGTTCTGGTGACGGCGGTCGTTCTTGCGATTCTGATCACCCGCAGTATTACCAGGCCGTTGGGGACCTGTGTTGACTTGTTTGATCGGCTTGCCAACGGGGATCTTACCATCCGTAGTGACACGCAGCGCAAGGACGAGTTGGGGCAATTGCTGGTTGGTGTGACCGCCATGGCTGAAAAACTGCGGGCAGTCGTCGGGGAAATTTCTGTGGCAGCCGGGCAGGTCGCCACTGGCAGCAACGCCATTTCAGACAGTGCACAGGAGTTGTCCCAGGGCACGACCGAACAGGCCGCCTCCGTGGAAACGACCGTGTCCGCCATGGCCGCCATGGGGAGCAGTTGTCAACTGAACACGGACTCTTCCAACACGACGCAGAATATTGCCGCCCAGGCGGCCCAGGATGCGGCCAGGGGTGGAGAGGCGGTCGATCAGGCGGTCAAGGCCATGAAAGAGATTGCATCGAAAATCAGCATTATTGAAGAGATTGCCCGACAGACCAACCTGCTGGCTTTGAACGCGGCCATTGAGGCCGCACGGGCTGGTGAACATGGCAAAGGTTTTGCCGTGGTGGCCGCCGAAGTGAGAAAACTGGCCGAGCGCAGCCAGGTGGCGGCGGGAGAAATCAGCCAGCTTTCTGCTTCCAGTGTCAACATTTCGGAGCAGGCCGGTTCCATCATCAGTGCGTTGGTGCCCGTTATCCAGGAGACCGCAGATCGGATTCGGGGTATTGCGGAATGCAGCCGGCAACAACGAGAGGGCATTGCGGATATCGGCCAATCGATCCAACACCTGGACCATGTGGTGCAACAAAACGCGGCGGCCTCCGAAGAACTGGCCGCAACGGCGGAAGAGTTGAGCGCGCAGGCCGACATGATGAATCAGTCCATCGCCTTTTTTGACACTGGTCGGCGGCAACCCACAGCCAACAGGCAACCGCTCCCATAACCCATGCCGTTACAACCGACACGTCGCATCGGCCTTGATCATCGTTTCGTCCATGCTCACCTCAGGGAACCGTGCCGGGATTGCGGGTCCAGGGGGGTCACCCCCCTGGCGGGTCCAGGGCAGAGCCCTGGGATTTTGCTGTTGATTTTCAAAAAAGCCGCAGCCGGTTTTTGCTGCGGCGCCCTCAGCATGCGCCGCAGGCAGGCTGGTTTTGACACCCGGTTGGACGAAACGATGATCAAGGCTCGTCGTATCCTGCCGGGGTGCCTTCAGGCAAGGTGGTCCTTGATACCAGCCCGGGGATGGTGTACTGTGTCATTGAGCATACGGCCCTGATTGGTTGAGGAGGCGATCTGTTGCCACATCCTTTTTCCCTGGGAGATGCCGAGCTGCTGAGGGGTTTGACTGCCCTCTACGTGGAAGATGATGCACAAATCCGCGAGCAACTGCAGCAATATCTCTCCCGTCGGCTGGGAACCGTCCTGACGGCTGACAATGGTCAACTGGGGTTGGAACTCTACCGCCAGCGTGCCCCGGACCTGATCATTACCGACCTGTTGATGCCGGTCATGGACGGATTGACCATGATCCGTGCGCTGCGCGAAACCGATGCCACCACGCCCGTCATCGTCACGACCGCCTACAGCGATGAAGACTATCTGCTGCGCGCCATTGATGTGGGCGTCGACCGCTATGTGCTGAAGCCCATCGATCCCAAACGGTTGATGGACGGCATTCTCAAGGTGGCGCGTGCCCGGTGGCAGGAGCAGGAACGACAGCGTTTTCACCGTTATGTGCAGTTTTTGCTGGATGGCTCGCCCAATCTGCTGATGGTGCTGCTGCCGGATGGTCGGGTGGAATTTCTCAATCGGGCTTTCCTGTCTGTTCTGGGGCATCGTACCCTGGCAGATTGGCAGGCGGCGGAACGGTCACTGGCCGACTGGTTGTTGACCCCGGCCTTTCAGCCCCTGTCTCAATGCGGTGAGGCAACGCCCTGGTATCATTATCTGCTCGGCGATGAAGAGCATACACCGATCGTCTACCTGCGCCGTGACAGACCACCGGAGATTGCCCACCGCCCCTATACTGTCACCCACAACCGCCTTGACGACCCGCCGCGCCTGATTTTTTCCTTGACCGATATCACCATTCTCGAACGACAAATCCGCGATCTGGAATTCAAGGCCTTCACTGACGCCTTGACCGGCACCTGCAATCGGGCCCGCCTGCAAACCCTGCTCTATGCGGAGATGCAACGTTCTTTGCGGCATGGGCAGTCGCTGTCGGTATTGTTGTTTGATATCGATCATTTTAAACGGGTCAATGACACCTTCGGCCATCAGGCCGGCGACCGGGTGCTCATCGAATTGTCCACCCTGGTCTCCGGCAACCTGCGCGCTTCCGACGTGCTGGCCCGCTGGGGCGGCGAGGAGTTCATGATCGTCACCCCGGACATCGACCTGGAGGCCGCCCTGTTGCTGGCCGAAAAATTGCGCTGCCTGATCGCCGCCCACGCATTTCCCGGTGTGGGACAGGTGACCAGCAGTTTCGGGGTGGCGCAGTTTGTGGCCCAGGATACCATTGTCACTCTCACCGAGCGGGCCGATCAGGCCCTCTACCAGGCCAAGCGGTTGGGGCGCAACCGGGTCGAAACGTTGTCAGGACCGGAATAAACCTCGCCGTTTCCGCATCCCATCACACCAGGGAGCCGCATGTATCACCTGCCTGCCTACCAGGAACTCCTGTTGTGGATCTACTCGGCGGCCTTTTTCAGCATGGGCCTGATCATCCACACCCGCGTGCAGACCCTGCCGCATTCCGGTTGGGCCGGCACCTTCCGGTGGCTGGCCGGTTTTGGTTTCTGGCATGCCATCGCCGATGCAGGCGAATTGTTGATATTGCACGATCTTAATTCTCCTGAACTGCTGGCGGCACAGGCGGCATGTGAAGCCGTTTCCTGGGTTTTCCTGCTCCAGTTTGGCCTGCAGTTGCTGCGCCCCCGGCCCGGAGAACGTTCCTGGCCCGTCCCGGATGGTGTGGCGAGGATTGCCCTGTATGGATGGGTGCTGCTGTTCATCTGGTACGGAAGCCAGGAACAGTGGACCGAGGCCCGTGTCTTGAGCCGCTATCTGTTGGGGGTCCCAGCGACCTTGTTGACCGCACTGGCTTTGCTGCGCCCCCAGGCCGGT
>JAMOAX010000135.1:0-8048 GCA_039908555.1 Magnetococcus sp. DMHC-8 | reverse complement strand
CCTCGGTATGCGCCGCAGCAAAAAACGGCTGCGGCTACTTTAAAGTCAACAGCAAAGTCCCAGGGCGCTGCCCTGGACCCGCCAGGGGGGTCACCCCCCTGGACCCACAATCCTGGCAGGGTTTTCCGGCGCCATGACACAAAAAAAACCCATCCTCGCAAGGATGGGTTTTTTTGCTGTCTCTGCAGGGCAAGGCAGGCGCGTCAATCCTCCCGCTTGTAGCGCGACAGGCCAGTCTTCAGCACCTGTTCCAGCATCCGGGTGTTCAAACCCGTCTGAATGCCGATCACACCGTCCACAATCAACTGGCATTTCATCTGCTCCTCCTTGCTGTAATGGTGAAGCTTGATGGCCATGGGAATCACGATGGCATTGGCAACGATGGCCCCGTACATGGTGGCCAACAGAGCGGTGGCCATGGAAGGACCGATCGCGGACGGATCGCTCATGTTGGAAAGCATCTCCACCATACCCACCAGCGTGCCCACCATGCCAAAGGCCGGGGCCGCTTCCCCCATGCTCTCCCACATGATGATGCCCACGCTGTGCCGTTCCGCCATGTACTCGATCTCCTTGGTCAACACCTCTTTCATGAGCTTGGGATCAACACCGTCCGAACAATGCTGGAGAGCAGCCTGGAGAAACTCATTTTCCACCTTCACTTTTTCCAGGGCCAGCAGACCGTTCTTGCGGGCAATGTTGGAAATATCCACCATCTGGCGGATCAGCTCCTTGAGATCCTCATGGGAGGTAAAAAAGGCCTTTTTGAGAATCTTGCCGGCCACCTTGAGGTCGCCCATGCTGAATTTGACGAACGTGCTGCCCACCAACCCCCCGAACACGACGATAAAGGCATGCAAGCTCCAAAAGAGTCCGATGTTGTGGCCCATCAGACCAATCACAATACCACACCCGACGACCAACCCGATTACTGTTGCAATGTCCATGTATCACCCTTTCAATAACGCACTACCCCATTCTGAAAAATCCGCACAGACGTTCGGTCGGCTCAACCAGCGGTCTCACTCCTCCGGGTTGGTTGTCTTGTTGATTCTGATTTCGATTTTGTCCTTGTGTGCCGCGCCCCCGGGTTCCGCCCCCTTCGGTGCCACCAGGCTGGTCACCTGAATGCGGTTGTACAAAATTCCGCCCTGTTGCTCAAAAACGGCCGCAACGGCCGCCGCGTCAGCCGTCCCCGCCTCCCACTCAAAAGGCTTCCCAGCCGTTTCGGAGCGGGCAGCCCGCACCTCGACCGTATTGGGCAGCAACGTAATGATGGTCGCAACCCCTTCCATGAGGGCACGGGCCCGATCCTGCAAGGCGGAACTGCCCGGCTGGTACAGGACATCCCGATCAATCAGGACCGTCACACCATCGTCATCGTTGGTCACCGCGGCCTGGCGGGTCTCGACCAGGGGGGCCAGCAGTTCCCGTATCTGGTCGGCAATATGCACCAGGGTGATTTGCGCCTGAAACTGCATGTTGACAAGATGATATCCCCTGGCAATCGGGGGCATGCTTTCGTCCGGATACTTGGAACCAAACGCGTCACGCATGGAACCCGCCAAGGTCAAAAACTGTCCCTTTTCCGTTGTTGAATAGGCAACAATGATCACAAACAGACACAGCAGCAGGGTCACCATGTCCGCCCAGGAGATGAACCAGAGGGGGGTGCCCTTCTTGCATGTCGGGCATTTCTTCTTGCCCGAGTCCTCGGAAGCGGCCTTTTTGGGGCGTCCCTCCTCAGAATTTGCTGTCGATTGTTCCGCCATAATTGTTTCGTCCCAGGACCGGGCACCGCCACACTCAACCGTGGACGATTCAAGTTTCAGTCTTTAAAAAAAGGCCACACCCACTGCTCGCAAACACCCGCCCGGCACATCGCCCGCCACGACCCGACGGCCGAAAAAAACCGGGCACATCTGCGGGCATGCTAAGCAACGCCCCCGTGCATGTCAACGGGAAACATCGACGACCATTCAAACCACCCGGGCCCATGAACGACCCACGAATAACCGCTTGCGGCTCAACCTGGCACTCAGCCCTGTGTCAACCATCCATGCGGACCGCACCCCTCGGCGCGCACCAGACCACAAAGATTATTCAGCCGGTTTGCGCATGCTGCGCGTCTGCCACTCAATGGCTTCCCGCTCATCGAACGGCTTGCCATGCCGCTTGATGTAATCCACATAGCTGCCCTGTTCCGGGTTGTCAACAAACTGTTCCACGAATTTTCTGGGGATTCTTTTGAGGTTTTCCAGCGCTTTCTCCAGCTTGGGCAGCCAGGCTGTCGTGCTGATGTCCATGTAGACGGCCCTGACTTCCGGATCGTCCAGAGAAAAACCTTTTTTCGTGATGATTTCAATCACCTCATCCCGTTTTTTCTGGAGCGCTTCCCGGTACGAATCGACGCCTTTCATGACGCCCGCTGCGATCAGGAGAATGACCACCGTGACAACAACAAACTTGATCCACTCTTTCGCAGACCCTCCCGATTCCTGGATCGGCAGGGCGGTCTTGGCCCACGAACCGTCCGGGCGCTGCCGATACCCCTTCTCCCATCGCAAGCGGATGGGATGGTCCTTGGGAAGAGCGGCTATGTGTTCCGGCAACCCTCCCTTTTTCGACTGTTTGGTCCCCGGCCTCTGCATCTGGGACAGATCGACCTTTTGCACCTTCTTGGTCTTGCCCAGCAGTTCGTCTTCCTCTTTCTTCTTGCGGATGGCCTCGAGTTCCTGGGCAGTTTTGGCCCGCTGCTGCTCGTGCAGCTCCTCCTCCAGTTCCGCGATCTCGTCAATGGAGGGCAGATCTTCCTCTTCGACAGCCTCCTTGACCGGTTGAGCCGGCTTGTTCTTGGCCGCAACGGCCGGTTTTCCCTGGGAAGGAAGAGAAGAACCGCCTGGAAGTGAGGATGCCATGGGTATAGAACTCCGAAAAACCGACCATTACCGACCGAAAACGCTCATCAATCTCCTGGACAGGATCGGAGGACCCTAGCGCCACCCCCGCGTCCACACAGCAGCCCCGACCACCACCAGCCACCATGAATCACCACACAAGGTGCCCCCAACACCAAGCCGACAACCACCGACCGGGCCATGATAACCGATCCAGTGGTTGCAGATCCAGTATTTTCGCGCCCATTCAGCCCATGTTGCGCACCCTTGTACGCTGCATAAGCATGTAGACCAGCAGCACACACCCGGCAAAAAGCAGAGCACCCGCTACAACCCAGGAAAAGTGCTGTTCCAGCCAGGCCTGTTTTTCCCGGAGCATGTAACCCAACAACAACAGGACCAGATTCCACAACGTGGCCCCCACGCCGGTGTAGAGGGTGAAAGGGGAGAGGCGCATGCGTACCAGTCCGGCCGGCATGGAAATCAGGTGGCGCACCCCCGGAATGAATCGACCGGTAAAGATTGAGATCTCCCCATGCCGGTCCATAAACCGTTCCGCCTGCTCCAGATGTGCCGGGGTGATCAGACAATATTTGCCAAAGCGCAGCAACAAGGGACGCCCCAGCCACAGGGCCAAACCATAGCTGCCCAATGAGCCGGCCAGACTCCCCAGACTGGAGGCCAGCACCACCCATCCCATCTCCAGTCGGCCTTGCGCCACAAAATAACCGGCAGGAATCATAACCAGTTCAGAGGGAACCGGCAAAATGGAACTCTCCGCCGCCATCAGCAAAAAAATGGCAAAATAGTCCAACTGCCCCACGATATCCAACAAAAATTGGGTAAACGAACCAAGCATGAGTCAGCACCCTCTCCGGAAATGAATGTAGCAACCTGCACGCCAGAAAGAGCAACCGCCAGCCCCACCCCAGGGGGCAACCCGGGACAGGGCGGGCGGCATGTCGACCGGCACAGTGCATCCCTTGCAGCACAACACAGAAAACGGTAAAATGTCAACCGGAATTCTCGTTAATGGAACCATGCTAGCAATCTGTGAACACATCACCACCCCTCTCCCCGGATCCCGGCGGGGGTGGTCTCCAGCACAGACCAGAGGGGAGAAAAGACAGCATGTCAGCCGCGGCACCACCAACCCAGCACACCGATCCGGCTGCCGGTCAGAAAAGCCCGGGCAAACGGACCTCCCGCCGCGCAGATGTCGCCTGCGAACATTGTGAATTGAACGGTTTTCTGCAATTGTTCAGCGAGATCCCCGTGGAGATGGCGCGTGTTTTTCTCTTTCGTCAACAGCCGGTTCCCAAAGGAGAAACCCTGTTTCGGGAAGGACAACCCTTCCATGGCGTGTATGCCGTCAAGGAGGGCGGGATCAAGACCTATACCCTCGGCCACCAACAAACCGAGCGGATTTTGGAGTTTCACCTCCCTGGCGAACTGTGCGGGCTGAATGCCATCAAGACCACGCACTATCAGTCGACCGCCGTTGCCCTGGAGTCCTGCCACGTCTGCTGGATGCCGTTGACCCAACTGGACCTGCTGGGCGACCGTTTTCCCGATTTTCAGGAACAGTTGATCCGCATCCTGACCTCCCATCTCACCCTGCAACAGCAACAGTTCGTACTCTCCGCCCGGCAAAGCGCCGAGGAGCGTCTGGGCGCTTTCCTGCTCAATCTGGCAGACCGCTATGCCAGACGCGGCTTTCCGGGACAAACATTCCGGCTGCCCATGCTGCGGCAGGAGATTGCCAATTTCCTGGGCATTTCCATGGAGACGGTCAGCCGCACCCTGAAACGCTTTCAAGACAAACAATTGCTGCATGTCACCGGCAAGCAGGTCAAGCTCCTGGATCTGCCCGGCTTGCAGGCGGTTGCCCAATACACGCCGACGCAGGATCTCCACTCCGCCTGACCCGTGCCGGCACATCCTCTTCAGCCCCGGCCGGCGTGTCCATGCACCGTGCATGGCCCGCCTGCAACAGGGCGCGGATCACCACACCAGCCAGGGTGGTACCAAACAGGGCGGGCAGATAACTGATGGTGCCGTTGACGACCCGGGCGCGCCCCTGTCCGGTCGCTTCCGCGGGAGCGTGTGGTAAAGGTGATTCGGACGACCAGACGGCCAGAACTCCCCGCCCGCAGCCCCGCCGCCGCAGGCGGATGCGCACCTCCCTGGCCAGGGGACACACGAGGGTATCCATCACATCACTGACGACGATGCGGGTGGGGTCCAGACGCCCCCCTGCCCCCATGCTGCTGGCCACCGGCCAACCGCGCAACCAGCTCTCCATGAGCAGGGTCACCTTGCAGTTCAACGAATCGATGGCATCAATCACCCAATCCGGCGACGTTCTCTCCAGCAGGGGAACAACCTGCTCCGGGGTCAAAAACAGATCCAACTGTTCCACCTGACAGCCGGGGTTGATGGCCAGCAGCCGTTCCCCCATGATCGCCACCTTTTTCCGGCCAATGGTCTCCCAGGTGGCAGGCAATTGCCGATTCAGGTTGGAAGGAGAGACCACATCGTGGTCCACGATGGTCAAACGACCAATACCGGCCCTGATCAGGGCCTCGGCGGCAAACGAGCCCACTCCACCCAGACCGGCCAACAGGACATGGGCCCGTTGCAGCCGGGCGATGCCCGCCTCACCCACCAGAATCCGGGTACGTTCATACAGGCCTGTCTCTTTCCCATCCGCCATCCTGTTTATTCCTCGTCCGGCAAACCCAGCACCCGCCGGGCATTGCGACTGGTGATGGCGATGATGTGTGTCCCGGCAACCTGACGCAATCCGGCCAGCGCCTGCACCACCAGAGGCAGACAGGTCGCCGGTTCATTGCGTGCCCCGGCATGGCCAGCCGGCGGCAGGTCGGGTGCATCGCTCTCCAGCACCAGCGCCTCGTCGGGCAACCGACCGGCCACCTGCCGAATCCGCACCGCCTGCGCACGGGTCACCACCCCTCCCATGCCCAGACAAAATCCCAACCCGAGATAGTGATGGGCCTGCTGCAGCGTACCGTTGAACGCATGCACAATGCCACCATGGGGAAAACCGGTACGCCGCAGGCAGGCCAGCACCGGCTCATGGGCCTTGCGCACATGCAGCAGGACGGGCAGACCGGCCTGACACGCCAGCGCCAATTGCGCTGCAAACAACCGGTGCTGGTCCGCATGGGTGGCCGCCGGGGCCGTCCCGTCCAGACCGATCTCGCCCAGGGCAATCGGCCGGTCCCGTTCCACCCAGCGCGCCAGTCGGACCACCGCATCCGGCGGATGGTCCGCGCCAAACAGGGGATGCAATCCCAGGGCCACATGCACCCCGGGCCGGCGCATGGCCACCACATCGGCAAACCGGGTCAGGCGAATGGCAGGCACCACCCACTGCACCACACCCGCCTGCCGACTGCGTGCCAACACCTCGTCGCGGTCGTCTGCAAACACGGGCAGGTCAAGATGGCAGTGGGTGTCAATCATCGCAGCCGGCCCGGCACCCCCATGACCCGGCATTCCGGCACGGCAGGCAAAAAATATCAGCGTATGCCGCACCACAATATGATAGATTGGCCGGAGGGTGAGCAGTGCCGACAACCGGTTGGCCATCACCAGCAGGAAAGTGGTCTGTAATCAACATCGGCCAAACGACCTTCTTAACCGTTCATGGGAACCCGATCCGTCATGGAACCATCAGAAAACCTACCCGTCCCGCCTTCCCTGGAGATCGCCACCTCCCGGCAAATGCTCGCCTGGATGGCAGAGCAACAGCTTTCCTTGACCTTTACCACCTATCAAATCGGCAAGCTGTTTTTCCTGGGTCTCAAGCCCAATCAGGAGCTCTCCGTCTTTGAACGGACCTTCAACCGTTGCATGGGTTTGTGCGCCACCCGCAATGGTCTCTACATGAGCAGCCTGTACCAGGTCTGGCGGTTCGAAAACGTGTTTGCCGAAGCACAGCAACAGGATGGTTTTGATCGCCTCTACCTGCCCCAACTGGCCTATACCACCGGAGATCTGGACATCCACGACATGGCCGTGGACGCCGACGGGCGACTGTTGTTCATCAACACGCTGTTCGGCTGTCTGGCCACCCTGAGCGAGACCCACAGTTTCAAACCCCTGTGGCAACCCCCCTTCCTCAGCAAACTGGCGGCGGAAGACCGCTGTCACCTCAATGGATTGGCGATGCGGGATGGGCGGGCCGCCTATGTCACCGCAGTCAGCGAAGCGGACGTGGCGGACGGGTGGCGCGAACACCGTGCCCGGGGCGGTATCGTGATCGACATCGCCAGCAACGAAATCGTCCTGCGCGGACTCTCCATGCCCCACTCCCCCCGCTGGCACGATGGCCGCTTGTGGCTCTTGAACTCCGGCACCGGGGAGTTCGGGTACGTCGACCTGGCCGCCGGTCGATTTGAACCGGTCTGTTTCTGTCCCGGCTACCTGCGCGGTCTGAGCCTGCACGGCCACTTTGCCATGGTGGGACTCTCCAAACCGCGGCACAACAAGACCTTCAGCGGTTTGCCCCTGGATGAAATGCTGCGAGCCCGGCACACGGAACCCCGCTGCGGCATACACATTATTGATCTGCGCACGGGGGACGCCCCGCACTGGCTGCGCATCGACGGCCTGGTGGAAGAGCTGTACGATGTGGTGGCCCTGCCCGGCGTGCGCCGCCCCATGGCGCTGGGCTTCAAGACCGATGAAATCCGGCGCGTCCTCAGCATCGAATCAGAGGATGCCGAAGAATACCGCCCGGAACCCGATCCACACATCCCGGATACCGACAGTCGACCCGCCCCGGCGGTACCCCCACGCCGCAAAGGAACACGCAGCAAGAGCCGCGCCGCGCCTGGTTGAGCCACCAGTGGGGTAACAAAGCTCAATTGACAGGTACAAGCCGTTCCAGAACCGCCAGCTTGCCTGCGGCGCATGTTGAAAACGCCGCAGCAAAAAACGGCTGCGGCTCCTTTGAAAAACAACAGCAAAGGTACAAGCCGTTCCAGAATCGCCAGCTTGCCTGCGGCGCATGTTGAAAACGCCGCAGCAAAAGGCGGCTGCGGCTTTCTTTAAAATCAACGGCACAGGCAAAGTCCCAGGGCTCTGCCCTGGACCCGCCAGGGGGGTGACCCCCCTGGACCC
>JAMOAX010000301.1:0-1583 GCA_039908555.1 Magnetococcus sp. DMHC-8 | reverse complement strand
TAGCGCAACCCGTCAGCGTTGTAGGCACAGTTGATGATCAGCCCTTCCGTGTTCTGTTGTACGATTGCCGGTGCAACCTGATGTGGATGAGACATTTCAACCCCCTTTCTCTCCCTCAGAAATACGAAACCCCGCCGGGGCGAGGTTGGTGGGTGATAAACTGGGCAAAGTGAGTGGCGGTACCTTTTTCCTGCGATACCGGTCGTCCCACAACGTCTGCACGACGCGCAGCACATCGAACAGTCCGAGTCGGTCACGGCAGAAGGCGTACACCCTTGGGTGTGTTTTGGCCAACAGCTCGAAGCGGTTGTCATCGCTGTGATGCGCACCCAGCAGGCACCACATGCAGCCGCTGCGGTCGTAGCCCATGTCATACAGGGGCGAATACGGCAACGACTCGCGCCTGATGTACTCCCGGACATCCTGCCCTGTCCAAAAAGCAATCGGCGTTGACCGGGGCGACTTCATATGATAGGCATTGCAGCCGTAGTGCTTGTACGACAGTTCCCGCTGCATGGACTCTTCCGCCCGGGTGCCGACGAACGGTGGGCCGAAAATTTTCATGGCCCTGGCCAGGGGCTCTTTTTTGAGCACATCGCAGCATTTGTCCGACACGCGAAAGCCGTAGGAGACAAGCGGCTTCCAGACATCCGGGATCTCGCCCAATCGGCTCTTGGTTCCCCTGGAGGTCATCCCGGTCAAGCGCAACCGTTTGGTCGCCGTCTCTCCCTGGGCGCGTTGCACCTCTCCAACGTATTGGGAGACGCGCTTGCTGACCACCGGATAGCCAAAGGTCTCGATCACCTGCCGGAACCCCCGCTTGGGGCGGATCTCATGCACGTTCGGGATACTGCGAACAAAATGGACATTTTCTGGAAACTCCAGCCCGGTGTTGGAAAATACTGCTGGCACGTCCGGATAGCCGCATTTGTTCCGCACCAAATCCAACAGCACCGTCGAGTCGAGCCCGCCGGAGAACGACACGGACACCCGCCCGCCGAAACGGGAGTGCCAATCTATGATGCGAAGGCATGACTCTTCGATCTTGCGGTCCAGGTTCCAGGCGTATCTGACCTTCAGATCCTCATCCGTGAGGACTGCTTTCGAGTGGCTCATCATTTGCTGACACCTCTTTTTTCCAACAACTGTTGGACAAATGAACGACGGAACCCCGTTGGCTGCTCCGGTATTCCTCCCAGGCACAGGCCCGGTATAATCCCGTGACGGCCCATCTCTGGAACGCCTTCAAGTCCCTGCGCCCTGCATCGAAGACCATCGGGTAGGGCTTGATGCCCCGGTCCACCATTTTGTTGAACCGGGACAAGATGCCGTCCCACGATTCCGTTGGATCAAAACCAACCAGCATGTAGGCCATCAGGTGTGTGGGCGGGATGCCAGCCTTTTCCAGAGTGTCGATCCCGGTGAAAAATCGCTGCTCGTCTCTGGGATTGTCCCAGGCGGTGTAGAGCCGTCGTTGCTGGAATTTGGTGTCCCGATATTCGACCGAGGCCAATGCCGCAGCCTGCTCATTCGTGATGGATCGCACGTTGATGCCCTGGCCAAAACAGACCCGAAAATTGCCC
>JAMOAX010000134.1:0-8064 GCA_039908555.1 Magnetococcus sp. DMHC-8 | reverse complement strand
TGATGCACAAGATCGGCCTGCACGGGGCCACCCTGATCCCCATGGTGGCCGGATTCGGTTGCAACGTACCGGCGGTGATGGCAACCCGGGTCATCACCAACAAGCGGGCTCGTCTGATCGCCATATTGATCGCGCCGTTCATGAACTGTTCAGCCCGTTTGCCTGTATTCATCCTGTTCGCCGGGGCGTTTTTCAGCGAGATGGCCGGGACCGTGGTCTTTGCCATCTACATGTTCTCCATCGGTTCGGCCATGTTGTCGGCAGTCCTGCTGAACAAGCTGTTTCGCGGCAGTGGCAGCGACGCTTTTGTCATGGAGTTGCCGCCGTATCGTTTGCCGACTCTGCATTCCGTCCTGCACCATATGTGGGACAGTGCGCAGGGATTTATCGCCAAGGTGACCGGCGTCATTCTGGTTGGATCGGTTGTCATATGGTTTTTGCAGGAGTTTCCCAGGGAGATTGTCTTTTCACAAAATTTTGATGCGGCCATCACCCAGGTCATGGCACAGAAAGAGACACCCGAAAAGGCCGTGGCGCTGCAAACCTTGCAGGCCACCCAGGCCAGGGAAAAGCTGGAGCAGAGCTATCTGGGGCGCATCTCCATTGCCGTGGCACCGGTTTTCGAGCCATTGGGTTTTTCGTGGCGTGAAACGGCTGCGGTGTTGACCGGCTTTGTCGCCAAAGAGGTGGTGGTGGCGACCTATGCGGTGATATACGCCCAGGAGAAGGGGTCCGAGGGATTGACTGCCGCTCTGCGCACCGCCATGCCTGTGGTGACGGCAGTGGCATTCATGATTTTCACCCTGCTGTACGCACCCTGTCTGGCCACCATCGCCATCATTCAACGCGAGACTCAGAGTTGGGGTTGGGCTGGTTTTTCGGTGGGGTATTCCATGTTGTTCGCCTGGATCATGGCCATGTTGATGGGCCGGATTGCCGGTGCTTTTCTGTCGTGAAAAAAGGGCAGACATGACCATTACCTGGGATGAGCTTTTGGTGGCGGTCATCGGGCTCCTGACAGCGATGGCGTTGGTTCGCCATCTCCTGAGAACCTTTTCCCCGTCGCGACCGCAGGGATGCCGGAGTGGCTGCTGTGGAGGGGGAGTGTGCGTCAGTGGTTCCGGTTTGGAATCTGTGCACAGAGGCGACAAAGAATGAATCAGAATATTACTTATATGGAGGCGTGATGGAACGTAATCAATATGCCGCGTCAACTCTCGCTGCGCTGGTGCTGTTGGGTGGCCTGCTGGCATCCGGGGCAGGACAGGCTGAAGAACAGATCTCGTCGATTGCCAGGGGGGGAAGGCTTTACGACAAGTGGTTTGAGGTTGTCCATGCACCAGAACCGGCGACAGCCCATCCCGCCTATCCACCCAGTGGCGGCTATGCCAACAAGGCAAAGGATACCTGGCGATGCAAAGAGTGCCATGGCTGGGACTACATGGGCAACCTGGGCGCATACGCGGTTGGGAAACATGCCACCGGCATCGTCGGCGTGACTCGCCTCCATCAGGGAGATGTTTCGGTGGTGGTGGGGCTTCTCAAGGATGAAAAACATCTCTACGGCGACAAAATGAGTGATAGAGATCTTCAGGACTTGGCCCTTTTTGTAACGCGGGGACAAGTGGAAATGAACCAGTGGATCGACCCCAACAGCAAGCGGGCCAAAGGCGATTCCAGTAGAGGAGAGGTCTACTATAATACCATTTGCGCCAATTGCCATGGCAAGGATGGCCGCGAAGTCGTCAAGATGCCGCCAGTCGGCAAGGTGGCATCAGAAAATCCATGGGAAACTTTGCACAAAATTTTGAATGGGGAACCTGACGCCAAAATGCCTGCCCTGCGGGCCCTGGATATGCAGATTTCGGTCGACATTTTGGCCTATGCTGCCACGTTGCCAAAAGAAAAGTAGCGGCCCTGTGTTTTCGTCCAACAGGGTGACAAAGCCTGCCTGCGGCGCATGTTGAAAATGCCGCAGCAAAAAGCGGCTGCGGCTTTTTTATTAAAATCAACAGCAACGGCAAAGTCCCAGGGCTCTGCCCTGGACCCGCCAGGGGGGCGACCCCCCTGGACCCGCAATCCTGGCAGGGTTTCCCGGGGTGAACAGGGACGAAACGATGATCAAGACCGTTTATTGAATGCCATATTTTTCCATCTTGCGATAAAAGGTGCTGCGACTGATGCCGGACAGCGTGGCGGCCTTTTTTTTGTTCCAGTGGGCCGCCTCCAGGGCACGGAGAATGGCCTCCTTGTCGGCGGTCGGTGATGATGACGAGACGGGCGGCGCGACATCCGCCTGGTCCGCCACCAGCGCAACCTGCGCCGGGTCGGCACAAGGACGACCCACCAGCAGGGAACCGGGCAAATGCTTGACGCGAATCACGCCCTGCCGACAGACCACAAAGGCATGCTCGATCGCATTTTCCAACTCCCGGATATTGCCCGGCCAGCGATACTGCAAAAACAGCTCCATGGCCCCTTCCTGCAGCCCCACGATGGCCTTGCTGTACTTGTGGTTGAATTTCTGGATAAAATGGCTGATCAGCAGGGGAATATCCTCCAACCGCTTGCGCAGGGGCGGCAGGGCAATCTCCACGACATTGAGCCGAAAATAAAGATCCTCACGAAATTTGCCCTGCCGGATCAACTCGGCCAGATTTTTGTTGGTGGCCGCCACCACCCGCACATCCACCTTGATGGTGCGGGAATCCCCCACCCGTTCCAGCTCCTTTTCCTGCAAAATGCGCAGCAGACGGGTTTGCATGGAGAGACTGACATCACCGATCTCATCCAGAAAGATGGTGCCGCCGGTGGCCAGCTCGAAGCGGCCAGGCCGGTCCTTGACCGCACCGGTAAAGGCCCCCTTTACATGCCCGAACAGTTCGCTTTCCAATAAATTTTCCGACAGGGCCGAACAGTTGACCTTGACCAGCGGCCCGTAACTGCGGGACCCCTTCATGTGCAGGGCCTCGGCCACCATCTCCTTGCCGGTCCCGGACTCGCCGGTAATCAGGGTGGTGGTGTCCATGCTGGCCAGGGATTCGATCAGGCTGTACACCTCCTGCATGGCCGGACCGCCGCCGATGATGCGATAAAAATTCTGGCGTTTCAGCCCGGTTTCCACCGCCTCGGCCAGCTGCGACCGGTCCAGCACCACCGCCACCGCACCATGACAATGGCCCAGCAGGTCGATGAGCGGCGTGACGGAAACGCGAATTTCCGTCCCCGCCTCACCGGTATCGGCACACCGCAGGGCCACGTTCAACTCTGCCTTCAGGGTGGTGATCACCCGCTGCAACAGGTCGGTCAACTGGGGAATGCAGCCCCCTTTTTCCAACGTCAGGGAAAACCCCAGCGGCATTGCCGAGGTAAAACGACAATGGGTGCGCGCCGCCGGATTGACACTGCGCACTTTGAGCCGGCGGTCCACAACGATCACCCCCTCCTGGATGCCGATGGTCACGGCATTGAAAACCTCATGCAACAAGAACCCGTCCAGGCGAAAGGCCGCCAGTTGCAACAGGCGCATCACCAGATCCCGCATTTCGTTCCAGTGATAGGTCGTCTCTTCCGCAGCCACCGGAGGGGTGCCAGGTTGCAGGATGGTCAAACGCTCTTTCCTGGCATCGACCGCCAGGATGGAGACCGGATGGCCCTTGTCAAAATAGGCCAGGACTCCTTCACCCTCCGTGTTCTCCTTGAGCGCACCGGCCGAGACCATCACCAATCCGATCGGCTCCGTTTTCAACAGGGCCAGGATGCCATCCCGGGTGGTGACCGTCTTGATCGGCGCCATGGCACCCAGCACAGAACGCACCCGCTGCTCCAGCACCGGGTCCATCTCCACCAGCAATACCGTATAGTACCTGGGCGGGACATCCCATTTTTCGTAGGCAGGCATCTGTTTTTTCGCACACTCCAGGCATGGATTCAAGCCGACCACCGGTTCATTATGCCGCAGGCAAGAGAGGTTGTCACGGTCCGCCTGCCCATGAAACACTGTGTGTCAGTCCCGCCCGCACACAGTGTCCCATTCTGTCCGCCTCCCCTGGGACACTGGAATCGGGATGGCAGACCATGAGACCCTCCATCCCGCCGACGAAAAAATATTATTATTTTTAAATCAACATATTAAACATATGCACACCCTGTCTCGCCACTGCCATATCGTGCTGGCACATCCTATGCGTTATGACAGACAAGCCCAGCGTTGCACCGGACTCTCCCGCACCGGGACAGAATGGTGAGACAAGCAAAGCGAGACCGCAGGAAAAAAAAGTGTATGAATCAAGGAGAAAAAAAATGGACGCCAAGAAAGTCGGACTGACCGTTTCCCTGATGACCGCCGCCGGTTTGGTCGCCATGATGGGTATGGGAATGAACAAGACCGCCCCGGTCGCCAACGCCCTGTCCATTGCGGCAATGGACGGCGATGTGGCCACGGTCCAGACTCTCCTGGCGCGTGGCACGAGTGTGGAAGCACAAGGCAGATTGCAGATTGCCCCGCTGGCCTGGGCAGCCGATAATGGTCATGTCGATGTGGTGCGGACCCTGCTGGCCCACGGAGCCAACGTCAACACCCGGGACCCGGCCGGTTTTACCCCTCTGCATCTGGCCGCCCAGTGGAATCATGAAGAGATCGTCGCCATGTTGCTGGCACGGGGGGCAGAGGTGAATGCCAAGACCCACGATGGTCAAACCCCCCTCTTCACCGCCGCCAAATACGGCATGACCGGCATGGTGAACACCCTCGTGGCCCACGGCGCGGATGCCACCATCCCTGATCGCAGCGGCGATACCGCCATGATCATCGCGGCCAAACGGGGCTACGGAAAAATTGTCACAGCCCTGCTGGACACGGGTGCCACTCCGGATGTACAAAATGTCCATGGGTACACTCCGCTGATGATCGCCGCCGAAAAAGGTCATGAACAGATCGTCACCGCCCTGCTCGCCCGGGGTGCCAGCCAGACCTTCCGGCATGAGTGCGGTTGCACCGCCCTGCTGGCGGCTGCGGAAAAAGGGTACACGCGGATCGTCCAGAAGTTGCTGGATCACGGCGCGGACATCAATGCAGTCAACAACGAAGGCATCTCTGCCCTGATGTTTGCCGCCCGCTACAACCATCTGGATACCGCCAACATGTTGATCGAACGGGGCATTCAAACCTCCTTGACCGACAAACAAGGCCGGACCGCCCGGGATTATCTGCGCAAGGCCGCCGCCGACAACGGTCTGGGCAAACTCCTGATGACGCAACATCAGGCATGAACAGCACACCGGCACCAGAGGGCCTGACCCACTGCCCCCGGTTGATGCGCAAGATCATTGACATTCACGAACACCAAGTCCCAGGGAACCGGTTACCCGGTTCCCTGGGCCAACGTGTGACCAACCGCCATGCACCGGGCATTCCTTCTCTCTCTTGGACTGGTCATGCTGTTGCTGATCTCTCCGGCCCTGGCCGACGATCAGGCCTGTCTGCGTTGCCACGGCATGAAAAGCATGGCCTACCAG
Source organism: Magnetococcus sp. DMHC-8 (assembly GCA_039908555.1). Classification (GTDB taxonomy): domain Bacteria; phylum Pseudomonadota; class Magnetococcia; order Magnetococcales; family Magnetaquicoccaceae; genus Magnetaquicoccus. The sequence continues at coordinate 2,547 of JAMOAX010000134.1, read as the reverse complement.
GACCCGGTCACCGGCGGAATGCGCAAGCTGGCCATCGATCCGGTCGCCATGGCCGCCTCCAGTCATGCCGGATTGACCTGCCGTTCCTGTCATGGACCCGGCTTTGAGGCCTATCCCCACTTCGAGGAGGCCAAACGGGAGGCCCTGCACTGTCTCGAATGCCACAAAGGCAATGACGCCTTTCCCTATGCACTGTTCGAATCCATCGAAAAAGGATTTGTCCGCAGCATCCATGCCCGGGCCCTGCCAGACCGTTTTTCCTGCGTCTCCTGTCACGACCCCCACGTCTTTCACGGCCTGTTCCAGACCTCGGTGACCGACGTGCCGGCCCAAGTGCGCCAGGACAATGCCGTCTGCCTCAATTGTCACCGCAACAATGAGTACATCAAGGAGCTGACCGGACGGGTCCTGCCACTGCTGGCCAACAGCCACGCCTGGCTGCCCGACCTGGAACGGCATTGGCAGGCTGTGCGGTGCGTGGAGTGTCATACCGGCTCCAACCGCCCCCGGGATCACCTGATCCTGGGCAAGACCATGGCCCTGCGGGATTGCGTCTCCTGCCACTCCCGCGACTCCCTGCTGCTGGGCAAACTCTACCTGTACCAGGCAGCGGAAGAACGACAAAAGGCCGGTTTTGTCAATGCCATGGTCCTGAACAATGCCTACATCATCGGCATGACCCGCAACCTCTGGCTGGACTGGGCCGGCCTGGCGCTGCTCGGCCTGACCGCTCTGGTCCTGCTGGGCCATGGTCTGGCCCGGTGGCTGGTCGCCCGGCGGAGAGCACCCTCATGAACGCCCCTCTGCATCATCCTGCCCCCCCGGCAGACGGCATCGAGCTCTACCCTGTCTGGCTGCGCATCTGGCATTGGAGCAATGCCGGTTCCTTCCTGATGCTGATTGCCACCGGCATCAGTCTGCATTTCGCCGGGGCGGACGTACCGTTGATGCCATTTGATATATCTTTGATTTTGCATAATATTTTTGGTGTTTTCCTGACCTTTGCCTATCTCCTGTTCGCCCTGACCACCCTGCTGGGCCGCAATGGCAGCCATTACCGGCCGTCATGGCCAGGTCTGATTGGACGGCTGCTGCGTCAGGCCCGGTTTTATGGCGTGGGCATTTTTCGCGGCGAACCCCATCCTTTTCCCGCCACGGCCCGTTGCAAATTCAATCCGCTGCAGCAGGTCACCTATCTGGGAGTCATGTTCGGGGGGATGCCGATGCTGATCCTCTCCGGTCTGCTCTTTTTCTGGCCGGAACTGGCTCCGGAACAGCTGCTGGGCATGGATGGTCTGTGGGTGGTGGGCACGGCACACCATCTGTTCGGCCTGCTGCTGACCGCCTTCATGATGGGACATGTCTACCTGGCGACCGCAGGTGAAACGGTCCTGGGAGAATTTCGGAAGATGATCTTTGGTGCACGGGCAGGGGAGGAGTGACCATGAACATGCCATCCATGACCATGCTGTTCCGGGGCAAACGGGGCAAATGGGTGATTGCCCTCTGCCTGTTGGGGGTGGTGGCCGGCGCAGTCCGCTGGCTCTATCCCGGCCTGTTGACCGCCTACATCGGCGTGGTCAACGCCCCCCTCACCTACAACACCGGCGAACCGCTGAGCAACCGGGAGTTTGCCCGATTGGCTGCCGAGCTGACCCAGCACTACCGCCAGGAACGGGCCCTGGCACAGACCGCCGGCGAGGAGAATCCCTTTGCCCGCCGCCTCAAGGTGGACATGCTGATGCGGACCCGCTCCTTCCAGAAGGAGGCTCCCTATCCCCACATCGACTATTTCCGCAAGGCGGGCATCCGTCGCTATGATGGCCCGCAAACCTGTCTGACCTGCCACGCCACCATCAAGGTGACCGATGAACAGGGCAAGGTCCGGCAGGTGAACACCCTGGAAGACGTGGTCCATTCGGTCCACTTTAAATTCCAGAGCACGGAATCGGGTTTTTCCACCTACGGCTTTGACGGACGGGAGGTCAATGGCAAAGGCACGCAACCCATTCCTGTCGGCAAGATTGACCGGGCCTGCGGGGTGCCGGGCTCCTTTACCTGGACGGGCTGGGCCGAGCTGGTCAAAAGCAAACCGGCCCACGCCAACGGCGCGGTGGAGCTGCGCAGCGAGGGGTGCGGACAGTGTCACATTGGCGGCGGCTATCATCCCTCCACCGAACAGATGCTGCCCGGCCACGATGCCCCCGAGGTGGCCAAGGCGGGCATCGACTGCCTGATCTGCCATGCCACGGGCTATGACATGAATGCGCGCACGGTCATCGAGGATCAGCATGGCCGGCGCTGGAATCAGGATCGTTCCCTGAAGACGGCCCTCACCGTCGGCCAACCGACGGCCCAGACCTGTCTCTTCTGCCATCAGCACAACATGGGGGGCGACCAGGAAAAAAATCTGCCCCCTGGATCGGCACCGGACAATCTGGGTCGGGAAAACCGTCGCCTGCTCCATCCGGGAGCCAAGCGGGGCAACTCCTTCCAGAAGGAGACGGATGTCCATGCCGCCGCCGGCATGGTCTGCACCGACTGCCA
>JAMOAX010000133.1:0-8146 GCA_039908555.1 Magnetococcus sp. DMHC-8 | reverse complement strand
CGGGCAACAGACGGAAAGAAACGCCGGGAAGGGGCGGCAGTTTCTGCCCCCTCCCGGTAATGCCCGAAGGGCTACAGGCAGGAGACCAACTCGTTTATAATGTCGCTGACCGGTTGCAGACTCTTGACCAGCCCCACACTCTGGCCCGCCATGACCGAACCCTGTTCCACATCACCTTCAATGGCGGCCCGCCGCAGGGCGCCCACCCAGAAATGTTCCAGTTCCAGCTGGGCCTCCTTGCGCTCCTTGCGACCGGCGCGCACCTCCTCGATCAACTGCCACTGCTTCTGGTTGAACAGGGCCGTCCCCTTGTTGGCCAAAGCCCGGACCGGAATCACCGGCAAAATGGGGTCAAACTGGGCGGTCACCACGGCATCCCGGGACTGGGCCCGGATGAAAGCCTGCTTGAAATTGTCGTGGGCAATGCACTCCGTCGCACAGACGAAGCGCGTCCCCAACTGGCAACCGGCCGCGCCCATTCCCACCACGCTGGCCACCATTTTGCCGTTGGCAATGCCACCAGCCACAAAGACCGGCACCGTCTCCACCTGATGCAAAATTTCCTGCATCAGGACACCGGTCGCCACCGGCCCGACATGACCACCCGCCTCATGCCCCTCGATGATCAGGGCGTCCGCGCCCCGCCGGATCAACCGTTGCGCCAAGGCCAGCGAAGGCGCAAACACCACCACCTTGACCCCGCCATCCTTCAGCGCGGTCAACGTCTCCTGCTCCGGCAACCCCCCCGCCAGGATGCAGTGTCCCACCCCCTCCTCGACCACCATGCGCACCAGCGCGACCAACTCGGGATGCATGGTGATCAGATTGACCCCGAACGGCGCCGATGTCCGCTCCCGGGTGGCACGAATCTCCTGTCGCAACAAGTCCACCGGCATGCCGCCGCCCGCCAGCACACCAAAGCCCCCCGCATTGGAAATGGCAGAGACCAGTTGGCGTTCAGACAGCCAGGACATGGCCCCCCCCAGAATGGCATGGCGCGACCCCAAAAATGTGCACCCTCTGATCCAGGATTCCGGCACCGGTTGACGCATCGACACTCCTCCCCTGCTGTGGTGCGGGTCCTGCAACAGGACCCGCGGACGATCCAAAAAAAAGACCGGGCATTCGCCCGGTCACACCATCATCCCCAACTGACCGACTCAAGCGGCCTCGGCCTCTTCGTCCATGGCCAACAGCTCATCGGCCAGATCCGCCTCGTGTGCCGCCGCCATCTCCCGGGCCCGGGCCCGGCGCGACTCGGGCACCAGACAGACCTTCAACCGTTCCTCCAGCCGGTTCAATGCCCACTTCGGATCAATATTGACCAGGGAACAAATCCAGTTGAAGGAGCCGGGCTCCATGGAAGTGGAATGAAACCATTTTTTCAGCGTGCGGTAATCGTAGCGAAAAACAGGATCCTCCATGATGGTCGGGTCCTGACGATAACGCTCCAGGGCCACCAGATCACGCACGGCCCGATCCATGACCGCCATCCACAGGTGTGTGTCGTTATTATCGCAGACCGGTTCGCTGACGACATCTGCAACCATTGACTTTTTCATAAGAACGTTCAACCTCTCCATGTAAGCTGTTCCGGCTGTTTCAAGGTTCCGTCCAGGATCGCAGGCCAAGGCCACCGGCGCCCGACCCCCTCCGACCCAGACCAACCGAGCACGGGGACATTCCACACTTCCACCCACCGCCCCGATATTGGGCGGAAAAAAAACGGCAACAGGCGACACGAACGGGGCCACCCCCCAGGGGGACCGGGCCCTGCCGCGCCGCAGACGACACCCATCAACCGACCCGGTGGAATGTAGCAAATTGTATCAGGGAAGTGTACAAAAAAATGCGCCCTCCCGCAAAAAATCAAATTTGACCCGTCCGCATCCTTGACCGATCCGATACATCATATTGTGTTTGCACTATAAATACGATACATTCACCATTGAGCACCAGGAGACACGGACCGTCCTGGCATCCCCTCCATCACCCCATCGGCCACCAACGGGACGCTACCGGACCAGCAACACACCCAGGCCGGCAATCGCCGGGCCCCGACCGGGACCTGGACACCGCCCGTTAAAACGGCGTTGACATCTCCATTTTAATAGTTATCCTTGTGCGGTGCTGTTTCTGATCCATTCGACTGGTGATATTTACAAGGGGTAATCGTTATGTCCGGTACCATTTCCATTGCACGCACTGACCATGAGACCACCATCAGCATCAAAGGCCGCTTCAACTTTGAGATGCACTCCCAGTTCCGGGCTGCCTATCAGGAGGAAACAACCGACAAAAGCCGCAGCCGTCGATTCGTCATCGACCTGACCGGCACAGAGTACATCGACTCTTCCGCACTGGGCATGCTGCTCCTGCTGCGGGAAGAGGCCGGCACCAACGAGGCGGATATTGAAATTGCCAATGCGCGCCCGGAAATTCGCAAGATTCTGGAAACGGCCAACTTTCAGCGTCTGTTCAAAATTACCTAGCCCGTCGCCAACCGCAGGATGTACAACGGGAAATGAAAATCCTGATCGTCGATGATGACCGCATCAACAGCACGATTCTCAACCGCCTCTTGAGCCGGGAAGGCCATCAGGTGCTCTCGGCGGAGGATGGCCAGGCCGGGGTGGAGATGTTCGCCAGCGAACGACCGGAACTGGTCCTGATGGACATCCGCATGCCACGCATGAATGGCTACGACGCGGCACGGGAAATCAAGCGCATCAGTTCTGATCGGTTTGTGCCGGTCATCTTCCTGACGGCCGTCACGGATGAGGAGGGGCTTGTCCAATGCATCGAGTCCGGGGGGGACGATTTTCTGACCAAACCGTTCAACCGCACCCTCCTCCAGGCCAAGATTGAGGCCATGGAACGGATTCGGCGCCTGCACACGGAACTGCACACCCAGAAAGAACAACTGGAACAGCATCAGGAACGGGTGCAACAGGAACTGGACATCAGCCAGCATCTTTTTGCGAACATTGTCCGGGCGGGCAACCTGCTGGATGCGCCCTGCCTCCGCCACATGTCGGCACCCATGTCCCAGTTCAACGGCGACCTCATGGTGGCCAGTTACAATCCGGCGGGCGGGTTGCACATCCTGCTGGGGGACTTTACCGGTCACGGCCTGTCGGCAGCAGTCGGGGCCATGCCCCTCTCCGAACTCTTCTACGGCCTGACTGCGCAGGGCTATTCCATCGGCGACCTGGCAGAGGAGATGAATGCCAAACTGCTCTCCATCATGCCCACCCGCATGTTTTGCGCAGCCTGTCTGCTGGAGGTGGATTTCCGTCAGCAGAGCCTCATGGTCTGGAACGGCGGGTTGCCGGACATTCTTCTGGTGGACGGCCAGGGACGACTGCAGCAACGCATCCCCTCCAACCACCTGCCGCTGGGCATTCGGGCCTTCACCCCGGACGACCGGAAGGTGAGCATTTTCGAGTTGCGCAAGGATACCCGGGTCTTTCTCTACTCGGACGGGTTGACCGAGGCCACCCGCAGCGATCACGAAATGTTCGGCAGCGAGCGTCTGGAACGCCATTTTGAGGGACACATTCCCCCGGACAAACTGTTCGATGCCATCCTGGCCAATCTGGAACAGTTTCGCGGCTATGCCCAGCAGACCGACGACATTTCCATTCTGGAGATCAACTGCGCCCGTGCCAGTGAAGAACCGGTCAACGACCGGTTCGCCCAGACCCGCAAAAATATTCCTCCAACCAATTGGAGCCTGTCGTTTTTTTTCAGTCCACAACTGTTGCAGACGGTGGACCCGTTGCCGACCATCGTCCACTCGGTCATGAACCTGCAGGCGCCCCCCGGTCATCGGGAGCGCATCTATACCACTCTGGCTGAACTGTTTTCCAATGCCCTGGATCACGGCCTGCTGGGGTTGGACACCCGCATGAAACGAACCCCCGACGGTTTCCTGCACTACTACAGTCAGCGGGAAGAGCGTCTGGCAGCCCTGGACCATGGTTTCATCCGGTTGGATCTGACCCACATTCCCCAGTTTGACGAAAAACAGCACAAAATCGGCGGCGAGATGCATATTCGCGTCGAGGATGGCGGCCCGGGATTTGATCACCACCATGTCCATTCCGCGTTGGTGGGCAACACCGGCCATGGCGGTCGGGGTATTGCCCTGGTCCGTTCCCTCTGCGCCCGCCTGGACTACAATGACGCCGGCAATTGTGCGGAAGTTGTGTATCGATGGACCCTCTAGTATGCCAGTCCCGCACGCGCGTTGACCGCAACCGGTGGACGGATACCCGATTTTGAACCCGAGCGAGCAAAATTGCATGGATACTCCCGAATCAATTAAAGAAAAAGCCAGACTGTTCTTTCTGGATTACTGCCAGTCCCTGTCGGCAGAACTCAACAATCTGACCATGACCACGGTGACCTGTACGCTCAATAAGGTCGGCCTGCTGCGTGGCATCGGCGAGTTGGAACCGCTGTTTGCGGCGGACCGGAGCGTGGCGCGCGCCGAAGAGGATTCTCTCGGCCTGGGGGATTTGCATCTGGTCTTTGATACCGCCATCTCCATTGCCCTGGCCGGCATGATGATGATGACCAGTGAACCCGTCATACGCAGCAAGATGGAAAGCCGGGAGTATGACGACGAGATCCATGAGGGCTTCCGGGAGGTTTCCACCCAGATTGTCGCCTCCCTCAATCGCCTGTTGGAGGAAAAGACCGAGCAGGGCGGACACATCTTTTTGACCACCGTCAAGCGGGGCGGTCAGGACAACCTGCCCATCACGCTGGAAGACGATATTACCTATCTAATGGCCAGCATTGACGTGGCGGTGGCGGAATTCGAGAGTGCCACGGCCTACTGGCTGATCTCCAGACGGTTTGCCGAGGCCATTTTGAAAATATCCATTCCCGGATCGTCCCGGGAAATGGCCGAGGCGAGCGGTGCCGAACCCGACGAGGAACTGCCTGGGGAAGAAGAGGAGGAGCTGGAATTGCCCCATACCGCGCCGGGCGAGTTGCTGGCGCCCCAGGTGGCGGGCAGCGTCCGACTGGTGATGACGGAAACACCGTTCACCTTGAAGGAAGAGGAAAAGGTGATGCGGGGCATCACCGCCATTACCCAGGATGGCTACCGGTATATCGGCATCGAACGCAAGGGCACATTGATTCGGGTCCTCAGTCAGAGCGACATGTACCAGGTCATGGGTTTCTTTTATGGCAGCGGCCCACCGTCACCCCGGGACAAGGCCCTCCATGCCCTGCCCATCGGCAAATTCAACACCCAGCAAAACCTGGTCAAGATTGCCGTCAACGGCTCGATAGACGAGGCGGCTGATCTGCTGCAACGCAACAAACTGCACGCCCTGCCCGTCGTCAGCAACCGGGGCACCCTGCGGGGCTTCGTCCCGATCCACGCCGTGCTGGACTACTACCGCCGGATGGGGAAAAGATGATGCCATGATAGGCCTTGATCATCGTTTCGTCCAACAGAGTGTCAAAACCCGCTGGCCTGCCTGCGGCGCATGCTGAGAGAGTCGCAGCAAAAAGCGGCTGCGGCTGCTTTTTAAAGTCAACAGCAAAGTCCCAGGGCGCTGCCCTGGACCCGCCAGGGGGGTGACCCCCCTGGACCCGCGTCAGTATCAGCAACTGGCACAGTGGCGCGACCTGGGCTCTGCCCTGCCCGCCGCATAGGGGTTTTCCCCGCTGCCGGCCCGGAACAAAATCCGTATCGTCACCCCCACAAACGGGAAACGGTCCCGCAACTGGTTTTCCAGATACCGCCGATAGGAGTCGGGCACCTCCGCCTCCCGGTTGGTAAACAATACCAGAGTCGGCGGATTGATGGAAACCTGCGTGGCATACCGGATCTTGACCACCCGCCCCCCCTGCCGCGGCGGCGGATGCTGGGCCACCACCTCGCCCAGCCAACGGTTCAACGCCCCGGTGGCAATACGCAACCGGTTCGCCTCCCACACCCGCAACGCCGCCGGCAACAGGGACTTGATCCCCATCCCTGTCCTGGCCGACAAAAACAACACCGGCGCATGGGTGAACTGCGGAAAGGCCTCCGCCACCGCCGCCTGAAAAACCTGCCGTCCCCCCCCGCGCCGCTCCCGGGACCCGGCAGCACGCCCGGCAGCCTCCACCACATCCCACTTGTTGACCGCCAGCACCAGACCACACCCCGCCTCGGCCGCCAGATTGGCCACCCGCCGATCCTGGTCGGTAATGCCGCGCTCCGCATCCAGCAACAAGACCGCCACCTGGGCCCGCTCCATGGCCCGCAAGGCCGCCAGCACGGCATATTTTTCAATCCGCAGGGAGATCCGGCTCTTCTTGCGAATGCCCGCCGTATCCACCAGCACAAAACACCGCCCCTCCCCATCCCACACCGGCAGATCAATGGCATCACGGGTCGTGCCCGGCTCTCCCGAAACCACCAACCGCGACTCCCCCAGCATCCGGTTGATCAAGGTGCTTTTCCCGGCATTGGGACACCCCACCACCGCCACCCGGATCTCCTCCTCCCCGGTCACCGACGCCAGATCGACCCCGCCCGGCCCACCCTGCCCATCCAGTTGGGCAAACAGTTGCCGGAGCAACTCCCCCATCCCCATGCCATGGGTGGCCGAAATGCTCACCATCGGACTCAAACCCAGCCGGTGAAACTCCCAGGTCATCTCCTGCCCGGCCCGCCCCTCCGCCTTGTTGAGCGCACAGACCAACGGCTTGCCCGAACGACGCAACAACTCCGCCACCGCCCAATCGTCGGTCAACGGGCCCGCCTGGGCATCGGCAACCAGAATGATGGCATCCGCTTCCTGAATCGCCACCAGCGTCTGCTCCCGCATGGCCGCCGCCACCGATTCCACCGCCTCCATCTCAAAACCGCCCGTGTCCACCACCCGGAATGCCCAACCGTCCACCGTCGCCTTGCCATATTGACGATCCCGGGTCAACCCCGGCGTGTCATCCACCAGCGCCGCACGACTGCGGGTCAAACGGTTGAACAACGACGATTTGCCCACATTGGGCCGACCCACCAGGGCAACCAACGGCCACCCGCGCCCATCCTCCGCATCAGAAATCATACCGCAGCAAATTACCCTCGTTGGTCCAGAGAAAGAGAGAACTGTCCACCAGCACCGGATCGGCCAATACCGGCTCTCCCAACCGGTCCATCCCCAGCACACGTCCCGAAGTGACGTCCAGTGCCACCAGACGCCCCCGGTCATCGGCCACCAGCACCTTGCCGCCCCGCACCACCGGTGCGGTCAACAAACCATCACTGACCCGGGTCCGCCACAGCTCCACCCCATCCTCGGCACTCAACGACACCACATAACCCTCCATGTCCGCATAAAAAAGCTGTCGGTTCGCCAACCAGGGCCGCCGGATGGCAGACATCTTGCGCTCCCAGACCCGTGCCCCGTTGCGCGACAGCAAGGCCACAGCACGACCCTGATGGTTGACGACAAACAACTTTTTTACCCCCGCCGCCGGGTTGTCACCCTCCCCAACGACCACACTGGCCTTCACCCCCTGCAACAAATCCAACTCGCTGCGCCCGCCCGTCACAGACAGGTTGTCCACCCACAGCGGCGCACCATTGTCGAGAGACAGGGCAAACACATCCCCGGACGAATACCCCACATAGGCCACCGGGCCATCCAGGGTCGGCGTCGCCGCCCCCATGACCACCAGCGTCTCCGGCGGCGTGGTATGCACCCACAACCGCCTGCCATCTTCACTGTTCAAGGCATAGGTGCGGTTGTCCAGCGTGATGAACAACACCTTCTCCCGGTCGGTCGCCGGCCCGGACGAGACCGGCGCCGAGACGGCAGTACGCCACCACTCCTTGCCCGTCTCCCGGGACAAAGCCACCATCTCCCCGGACTTGGTGCCGGCAAACACCCGCTGCCCATCAACCGCCACACCACCCGTCACCCGTTCGCCCACCGTCGCCGCCCAGATCACACGCCCCCGCTCCCGGTTCAACCGCACCACCCGCCCCTGAAAAGTCCCAACATAAATCTCATCCTCGGTCACCACCATCTGCCCGGGATGTTGCCGATATCTGCCCGGCGAACCGGCCACGGACTCCCGCCAGATCCGGGTCCGACCGGTCGACTCCCGGGTCTGCGGCTCGACAAAGGGG
>JAMOAX010000010.1:0-34669 GCA_039908555.1 Magnetococcus sp. DMHC-8 | reverse complement strand
TACTCCATCGAGGATCTGGCTCAGCTTATTTTTGACCTGAAAAATGTCAATCCCGCCGCCCGGGTGTCGGTCAAGCTGGTGGCCGAGGTGGGAGTGGGTACGGTGGCCGCCGGGGTGGCCAAGGGGCATGCCGACATGATTCTGATCTCGGGCGGTGACGGCGGAACCGGCGCTTCGCCCCTCAGCTCCATCAAACATGCGGGCATTCCCTGGGAGCTGGGCCTGGCCGAGACCCAGCAGACCCTGGTGCTGAACGACTTGCGGGGTCGGGTACGGTTGCAGACCGATGGCCAGTTGCGCACCGGTCGGGATGTGGTGATCGCGGCGCTGCTGGGTGCGGAAGAGTTCGGCTTTGCCACGGCGCCGCTGGTGGTGGAAGGATGTGTGATGATGCGCAAGTGTCACCTGGGCACCTGCCCGACCGGGGTGGCCACGCAGGATCTGGCCCTGCGGAAGCAGTTTACCGGCCAACCGCAGCATTTGATCAACTTTTTCTATTTTATTGCCAATGAGGTGCGGGAGATCATGGCGGAGATGGGTTTCCGCCGCATGGACGAGATGATTGGCCGGGTGGAACTGGTGCGCACGGCCCAGGCTGTCGAGCACTGGAAGGCGCGGGGGCTGGATTTCAGTGCCATTCTGCGCAAGCCGGACGTGCCCGCCAACATTGCCACCCGCTGCATCCAGCCACAGGACCACGGCATTGACAATGTGCTGGATCTCAAACTGGTGGACCTGGCGGAACGGGCGTTCCACAACAGGAAGCCCATCGAGATTCGCCTGCCCATCCAGAACACGGATCGCACGGTGGGAGCCATGCTGGGGGGCGTGATCTCCAAACGGTTCGGGGCGGAAGGGTTGCCTGCCGAGACCATCTCCTGCCATTTCGAGGGGGTGGCCGGTCAGAGTTTTGGGGCTTTCAACGTCCATGGCGTCTCCCTGCATCTGCACGGGGCCGCCAACGATTATGTCGGCAAAGGCATGTCGGGCGGCCGGATCGTCATCCGGCCCCATCCCCGTTCGGCCCTGGTGGCAGAGGATAACATTATTGTCGGCAACACCCTGCTGTACGGCGCCACCGGTGGCGCGGCTTATTTCCGCGGCATGGCCGGGGAACGGTTCGCCGTGCGGAACTCGGGGGCCACGGCCGTGGTCGAAGGGGTGGGGGATCATGGGTGCGAATACATGACCGGCGGGGTGGTGGTGGTGCTGGGTCGGACGGGACGCAACTTCGCAGCGGGCATGAGTGGCGGTGTCGCCTATGTCTACGATATCCACGAAACCCTGACCGCACTGCACAATCCCGCCATGGTGACCCTGCTGGCGGTGGACGGAGAGGATGAAAAGGTGCTCCGCGATCTGTTGGAAAAGCATTTGAAATATACGGAAAGTGCCGTTGCTGCCCGCATTCTGGCAGATTGGGAGGCGGCCATGCCCAGGTTTGTCAAGGTGATGCCGTTGGAATACCAGCGGGTATTGACGGAGATGAAAGCGGCTCGGGAGCACAATGCACATGGGTAAAATGACGGGTTTTATGGAAGTGGATCGGGCAACGCCGGCCCTGCGGTCGGTGGCCGAGCGGATTACCGACTGGGATGCTCTCTACCAGCCGTTGCCCCGGGAGCGTCTGCAGGAACAGGCGTCGCGCTGCATGGATTGCGGCGTGCCTTTCTGCCACAACGGTTGCTCCCTGGGCAACCTGATTCCCGTCTGGAACGACTGGGCCTATCGGGGCGAGTGGGCCCTGGCGGTGGAAACCCTGCACCGGACCAACAATTTTCCGGAGTTCACCGGCCATGTCTGTCCGGCCCTGTGCGAGGCGGCCTGTGTGGTGGGGATCAATCGGGAACCGGTGACGGTACGCCAGATCGAGCGGGCCATCGTCGAGGAGGGGTTTGCCAGGGGTTTGATTCGTCCCCGTCCTCCCCTGATCAGGACGGGCAAACGGGTGGCCGTGATCGGCGGCGGCCCGGCCGGCCTGGCCGCCGCCCAGCAACTGACCCGTGCCGGTCACCTGGTGACGCTGTACGAAAAGAGTGCTCATGTGGGGGGGCTGCTGCGGTATGGTATTCCTGCCTTCAAGCTGGACAAACGGTTGATCGACCGGCGCCTGCAGCAACTGCTGGATGAAGGGTTGACCGTGCGGACCGGTATCCATGTCGGGGTGGACCTGCCGGCGGATCAACTGCGTCGGGAGCATGATGCCATCCTGTTGGCCGGTGGTGCCGAGCATCCCCGCGATCTGCCCATTCCCGGTCGGGCCTTGCAGGGCATTCATTTTGCCATGGCCTTTCTGGGGCAGCAAAGCCGTCGGTTGGGGGGCGAGGATCTGTCGGGTGAACAGCCCATTCTGGCGACCGGCAAACAGGTGGTGGTGGTGGGTGGCGGGGATACCGGGGCGGACTGTGTAGGCACCTCCATCCGTCAGGGTGCCCGGCAGGTCACCCAGATTGAACTGTTGCCCAAACCGCCCAAGGACCGGGCCCCGGAGACCCCCTGGCCGCTGTGGCCCAATCAGTTGCGGGTCTCCACCTCCCACCAGGAGGGCTGCACCCAGGAGTGGAGCATTCTCACCAAACATTTCGAGGGAGAAGGGGATCATGTCCGGCGGTTGCACTGTGTGCGGTTGAATTGGCAGGAGGACGAAGAGGGTGGTCGTCCCCGGATGCGGGAGGTGCCGGACAGCCAGTTCAGTCTGGATGCCGACCTGGTATTGCTGGCCATGGGCTTTGTGGCGCCGGTCAAGAGCGGTTTGCTGGAGGCGCTGGCGGTTGACCTGGACGAACGGGGCAACGTGCGGGTGGATGGGCGTTATATGACCAGTGTCGAGGGGGTGTTTGCCGCCGGGGATATGGCGACCGGGCAATCCCTGGTGCTCAAGGCCATCTACGGCGGTCGTCAGGCAGCCAAAGGGCTGGATGGCTGGTTGCGCGGCGGGGAGAGCGTGTTGCCGTAGGAGGTGTTGTCTGGCGTTGCTTGGCCGGTGGCGCGTCTGCCGGTCGCCGGGACTCACACCAGAAAGCGGGCGATCATCTGGCTGACCTCCTCCCGTTTTTCCAGAAAAAAGAGATGGTCCGTGTCGGGTACGATGGCCAGTTGGGCGTTGGGCAGTTGTTGCGCCAGGAGTTCGGCATTGATCCGGGGTACCAGTCGATCCTGATCGCCCGCCAGCACCAGGGTGGGGCAGGTAATGGCGGACAGAGGAATGTCGGAGGCTAAAAACTGGGCCACCGCATCATACTGGTACAGTACCTGGTCGACCTGTTCGGGGTGAGCCAGTCGTTGCCGGAACACTGCTTCGTACACCCGGGGATACCGTTCGGCCAGCAGGGGACAAAAGGCTGGAGAGAGGGCCGCCCGGATGCGCTCTTCGGGCGGCAGCCGGTAGATTTCCGCCACCTGTTGCCGGGTCAGGAGGGGAAAATGGGGCCGGAACAACTCGCCCGCCGACGCGGTGCACAGCAGGACAAGACGCCGTACCCGCCGGGGGGCTGCCAGGGCCAGCCGTTGCGCGACAAAGCCTCCCATGCTGAGACCGATGACGGCAAACCGGTCGTGGCCCAGTTCATCCACCAGTTGCAGACCATCGTCGGCCAGATCGGCCAGGGAGTAGGGCGCCGAGGCCGGGGGGGAGAGACCCATGCCCCGGTTGTCGGGCAGGATGAAGCAACCCTGGTTGCCCAGTGGTGCCAGCAGGTCATGCAGCATCCAGTGTCCACTGGCAAAGCCGGAGAGGCCCAGGACGGGTATACCGGTGCCGGTCTGTTGCCAGTGGCCGGTGAAGGGTTTGCGCATGGAGTGTGTCCCGAACAGATGAAACGACAACATGCCAGGTGCCTGCCTGGACCCACCAGGGGAAATGATCCTTCCTGGCTTTCACGGCATGCCACGATGATGGCAAATTTGCATCGATCCGGCGAGGGGTGGTGTCATGTGGCACGATTTTATCCGTCAATATGCCCGGGAGAGGCCGGATCATCCGGCCATTATTGACCGCACGACCGGATGCAGCCATTCCTATCGTGACCTGGACGGGGTGGTGCAGGACTGGGTGGGCCGGTTGTTTGCCCTGGGGGTGCGGCGCGGTGAACGGGTGGTGCTGGTGGCGCCCAACTGTCTGGAACACCTGACGCTCTTTTTTGCCTGTGCCCGGCTGGGGGCCGTACTGGTGCCCCTCAACCATCGCCTGGCCGTGCAGGAGTGGACGGAAATTATCGACCAGTTGCAGCCGGTCTGTCTCTTTGCTCCCGGGGATGGCCCCCTGGCCCGGCGGGCGGAATATCGGGACATGCGCGCCGAACCGCCTGCCGGACCCTGGCCGGAGCCGGTCGAGCCGCCGGTCGCAGCGGAAGATGTGCTGTTGATCCTCTACACCTCGGGTTCCACCGGCACCCCCAAGGGGGTGATGCTGCAGGCGGGCATGTTGATGGCCAACATGCACGGCACGGTGGCGGCGGACGTGCTGCGTCGTGACGATATTTCCATTGTCAATACGCCGTTTTTTCACACCGGTGGCTACAATGTCTTTTGCCTGCCCCTGCTTTCCATCGGCGGCACGCTGATTTTGCATCAAAAATTTGAAGCGGGCCGGGTCCTGCAGGAAATCCGCGAGGCGGGCGTCACCGTTTTTTGGGGGGTGCCCACCCTGTTTCAGATGATGATCGACCACCCCGATTTTTCCCGGACCGATTTTTCCCGCATCCGCTTTTTCCTCTCTGGAGGAGCCCCCCTCGCATTGGGCCTGATCCGGCGCTATCATGCCTGTGGCGTACCCTTCAAGCAGGGGTTTGGCCTGACCGAAGTGGGGCCCAACTGCTTTTTGCTGGAGACAGCGGATGCCTGGCTGCGGCCCGATGCCATCGGCAAGCCCATGGCCCACTCCCGGGTGAAGGTGGTGGACGAGACAGGCCAGCCCGTCGCGACCGGTCAGGTGGGAGAGATGTGGATCACCGGGCCCCACCTGTGCAAAGGATACTGGCAGCATCAGGATCTGTTCACCCAATCGTTGCGGGATGGTTATTTTGCGACGGGTGATCTGGTCCGGGTGGATGAAGAGGGTTTTTATTATGTGGTCGGACGCAAGAAAGAGATGTACATTTCCGGGGGGGAAAATGTCTATCCGGGGGAGGTGGAAAAGGCGTTGGCCCAGCATGCCGGGCTGGTCCAGACCGTGGTGGTGGGCGTGACTGATGCACGGTGGGGCGAGGTGGGGTGGCTGTTTTATGTGGGACCGCAGACATTGACATTGGCCGAGGTGCGGGATTTTCTCGATTCCCGTCTGAGCCGGTACAAACATCCCCATCATCTCCTGCGTTTGCCGGAAATGCCGTTGCTGGCCAACGGCAAGGTGGACCGCCCGGCCCTGCGGGCCATGGCGGACCGCTTGCACCGTGAGATGGGAGTGATCGATCATGCTTGACCCGCTGCAGCAGGATGGCCACCGGACGGGGGCCTGGATTCAAACCTTTACCGGTCTGCAGTTCTGGCCGATGGATGCCCGACCCGCAGAGGTGGAGATCCACGATATTGCCCATTCCCTGGCCATGTTGTGCCGGTTCAATGGCCACTGCCGGCGCTTTTATTCCGTGGCGGAACATGCGGTACATGTCTCGCGGGTGGTGCCACCCGAGCATGCCCGCTGGGGATTGCTGCACGATGCGGCCGAGGCCTACATTTCCGACATGCCCCAGCCGATCAAACGGGAATTGCCGCAGTTTCAGGCCTGTGAGGAGCGCCTGTTGCAGGTGATTGCCCGACGGTTCAGCTTGTCGCCCGGCGTGCCGTCTGCCGTCAAACAGGCGGACCTGCAGTTGCTGGCCACCGAAAAAGGGGCCCTGATGGGTCAGGAACCGGCCCCCTGGGAAGATTTGCCGGCCCCTCTGCCGTTGACCATGATCCACGCCTGGGGACCGGAGCAGGCCGAGCAGCGCTTTCTGGCCCGCTTTGCCGAGTTGTTCGACCAGTCGCCGCCCGGTTGATGACAGGAGTGATCGTGTCAGCCTGTGTCGTGCAGCCCCTGACTCCCCCATGGCAGGCAGAGGCACAACGGGTGTATGACCGTGCCTTTGCCGGGGCGGCACTGCCCTACGGCCACCGTTTGCCGGACGGATTTTTGGCCAGTCGGGTTTTCGGTTCCTCGTTGTGGCCTGCGGATTGTTCCCAACTGCTGGTTACCCGGACCGGCGAGGGGGTGGGGCTGTTGCTCGCCAATCGGCGGGCCAATCCGGCTGTGCCGTCATCCGACTGGTTGTGGTTGCACCTGTTGTGTATCGTGCCCGCCCGCAGGCGGCAGGGATGGGGGCGGCACTTGTTGGCCGGATTGCGGGAGAGGGCGCATGCGGAAGGCCGGTGCGGGGTGGCCACGGCATTGCAGTGGGCCGGCCTTTGGCCGGGGGTGCCGGAGGGGTTGACAGCCATGCGGGCGTTTGGCGACCGGACGGGGGCCGAGTGGCGACCGGGGGAGCTCTATCTGGTCAAACACCTGGCCGAGCCCTGGCCGGAGAGTGGTCTGATCCGGTTGGTCGCTGCCGGGGAGGAGATCATGCCGATCCCGTATGCCCGTCGGCACCGCGACAGTTTGCAAAAGTTGCTGCATGCCGAGTTCGGCACGGGTTGGCAGCATGAAACCCTGAGCCGGATTGACGCGGGTTATGAACCGTTCAACGGTTACGGTCTGGCGACGACCGGGGCGCCGGATCATGCCGGTCGTGGGGTGTGGGTGTTGGAACAGGGGGGGCAGGTGATCGGATTTTGCGTCGTGCAATGGGAGGGGGAGGGCTCGACCGCTTTTTTCGGTCCCATCGGGCTGAGCCCGGCCTGGCGTGGTCGGGGGCTGGGCACCCGGTTGTTGCTGGCAGCCGCTCGGCAGGCGCGGGCAACGGGTCGGGAGAGGCTGGGCCTGTGGACCAGCGCAGCCCTGGCAGAGGGGTTCTACCAGCCCCTGGGATTTCAGGCTCTGCTGTCGACCCGGCATGCGTTATGGCAGTGATGGCGAAACGACGGTCAAGGCCCGCAGCAGGACGGTTGCCCGGCATGGTCAGTGAAGCGGTGTTGCGGTTGGGGATACTCCCAGATTTTTTCTCGTGATTGCAAAGGACGTTGGCGATGAGAAGAACCGTCTGGCTGGTCATGTGGGTGGGATTGTCCTGGGGTGGCATCGCCGTCGCGGAGGAGACCCTGCCGGCGGTGGGCGCCTCGGTGGAGGAGTTGCTGGTACTGGCCCGGCAACTGAATCCGGAACTGGCCGCAGCGGCCCTGGACGCAGAGGCTGCCCAGGCCCGGGCGGAGGGGGCGGATGCCCTGCCCGATCCCAAACTGCAATTCACCTTTGATGACATTATCGAAAACAGTGCCGGTTGGCCGGGACGGGTGACCACCTACAAATATACTCTGCAACAGGAGATTCCCGGCTGGGGCAAACGGGGCCTGAAACGGGAGATCGCCGAGGCGGAAAGCCGGGAAATGGCCGGCCAGAGGGAGGAACAGTTGGCCGAGGTGGCCATGAAGGTCAAAATCGCCTATGCCGACTATCATCGGGTCCATCTTTCCATGGACCAACTGGACGAATTGATTCGGGTCATGCGTGTACTGGTGGAGTTTGCCCGGTTTCGCTATGCCCAGGGTCTGGGTCTGCAGCAGGAGGCCACTTCTGCCGAGGCGGAACGGGGTGCGTTGACGGTGGAGCGGGTGCGGCTGGAAAAGGAGCGTCATCGCATTCGGGCGCGATTGAATGGACTGATTGCCCGTCCACCGGATGCCCCCCTGGTGGAGCATCCCCATTTGCGTCCCATGCCGCCCCCGGCCGAGTTGGCGTACGGTCTCTTGCTGGCACGGGTGCAGGAGGCCAATCCTGCGCTGCAGATGGGACGGGCGCGACTGGATGCGGCAGAGGGCGGCACCCGGTTGGCCGCCAGGAACGTCTTGCCCGATCTGGAGGTGGGGTTCGGGGTGGTGGAGCGTCGGGACGAAGGAGCCCAGGATGGTTACGAGGCCATGGTGCGCATCAACCTGCCCTGGCCGAGTGATTGGCGCCGTGCCCAGGGGCGGGAAGCGGTGGCCAAACACCAGGCGGCCACGGAACGGTTGGCGGCGGCACGGTTGCGGGTGGAGTCCGGGCTGCGGGAGGCGGTGTTGAGCCTGGAGGAGGCCAGACAGGTGGAACAGGTGACCCGGGACACCCTGTTGCCCCAGGCGCGCATTGCCCTGCAATCCTCTCTCAGGGGGTATGAAACCGGGGCAATCGAGTCGGTGACGGTGCTGGATGCGGTGCAGAGGCTGAAAAAATTCCAGATTGAGCTGGTCAGATCCCAGTTCGAGCAGCAGGTGCGTCTGGCGGAAATCGAGCGACTGGTCGGGGGTGAACTGTGAACGGGCAAATGGCATGGTTTGGGTTCTGGGTGCTGCTGGCAGGACTGTCTGCACCGGCCTGGGGCGGCGCGGAGGGGGCCGCAGGGCACGGTGCCAAGGGGGAGGCACGCAAGATTCTCTATTATCGCAATCCCATGGGGTTGGCCGATACCTCGCCTGTACCCAAGAAGGATTCCATGGGGATGGACTATATCCCGGTCTATGCCGATGAAGCCGCACCGCCCGATTCGGGCGCCGTGCGGATCGATCTGGACAAGGTGCAAAAACTGGGCGTCAAGACCGAAGCGGTGCAGAGGCGTTCCATGACCCGTTCCATTCGGGCGGTGGGTACTGTGCAGGTGGATGAACGCAAGCTGCACATTGTCTCCCGG
The DNA here is from genome assembly GCA_039908555.1 of Magnetococcus sp. DMHC-8. Lineage (GTDB taxonomy): Bacteria > Pseudomonadota > Magnetococcia > Magnetococcales > Magnetaquicoccaceae > Magnetaquicoccus. Next base: position 25,931 of record JAMOAX010000010.1, on the reverse strand, counting down.
AAATATGAAGGTTGGATTGAAACGCTGCACGCCAATGCCACCGGTCAGACCGTGCGACGTGGTGAGCCGTTGATGGATGTCTATGCACCGGCGCTGGTGCTGGCACAGCAGGAATATCTGGCGGCGGCGCGGGCAGAAGAGACCCTGAAAGAGGCGGACCCGGAGAGCCGTCGCACGGCGGGTGATCTGGCAGAGGGGGCCTTGACCCGGTTGCGCAACTGGGACGTGGCCGAGGGGCAGATCCAGATTTTGCGCGCCCGGGGGGTCGCCCGCAAGTCCCTGCCGGTGCTCTCCCCGGTCTCCGGGGTGATCCTGGAAAAGGCCGCCATTCAGGGGATGCGGTTCATGCCGGGTGAGGTGCTCTATCGGATTGCCGACCTTTCCACCGTCTGGGTGTTGGCAGAGGTTTTTGAGCAGGACGTGGGCATGGTGCAGGAGGGTCAGGCCGCCGAGGTGACCTTGAATGCCATGCCGGGCAAGGTGTTTACAGGCAAGGTCTCCTTTATTCATCCCACCCTGGCCGCCGAGACCCGGACCGTCAAGGTGCGGATCGAGATGGACAATCCCACGGGCGCGTTGCGTCCCGCCTTGTATGCCACGGTGCAGTTGGCGGCCCCGACGGCCAGTGGCATGGTGCTGGCGGTGCCCGAGTCCGCCGTGCTGGACAGCGGCTCCCGGCAAGTGGTGCTGGTGGAGCGGGGAGAGGGGTTGTATGAACCCCGGCCGGTGCGTACGGGTGGCCGGGGCGGCGGTTTTGTCGAAGTGCCGGAAGGGCTCAAGGAGGGAGATCGGGTGGTGGTGCGGGCCAACTTTCTCATTGATGCCGAGGCCAATCTGAAGGCGGCCCTGGGCCATTTTGCGCATTGATCATGTTTGATTACCACCAGATCTGGTGGTACCCGTCTGCCACACTCGGATGAAATCACCAACCATTGGGGTCAAGCCATCAGCACCTTGAACCGGGGATATCAGATGCATACCATCGAGGTAGTGGATCGCAATGAAAAAGAAAGATTTTACCTTTTGCTTGCTGTTATGATTTTAGTATCATTTGTCGTGGGCGGGATCACTCTGACGTTCCTCTATCAGGCCGCATTTGAGGCAGAGTCGGCCCGGCTCCGGAACATGGCCATTAGCCAGGCCCGCTTCATGGAGGCGGTAGCCCGCTTTGATGAGAAACAGGCCCTGGCCTTGGCGGAACATCCTCCCGCTGATGCCAGTTCGGTCACTCAGGCCTACATCAGGAACCCCAAAGGTTCCACCATGGACCAGGTCGGCGACGCCCATCACCATTCGTTTGGGTTCGGCAAGAGCGGGGAAATGACCTTGGGTTGGCGGGATGATGACAAAATTGCCTTTCTCTGGAATCATCGGGGATCGGAGATGACCGAAGCATCACCAGTGCCTTTCGCCTCGGAGTTGGCAGAGCCCATGCGCCGGGCACTGCTTGGCCAATCGGGTGTCATGGTGGGGAGGGATTATCGAGGAGTGGCGGTGCTGGCCGCATATGAGCCGGTTGCAATCCTGAATCTGGGCTTTGTCGTCAAAATCGATCTGGAGGAAGTGCGGGAGCCATTCATCCAGGCCAGTTTGCTGGCTATTGGTTTCGGGTTGATCGCCATTGTGACAGGGAGCACCATCTTCAGAAGGGTCAACCGCCATAAAAGACTGGAATCAGAATCCTTGTTGCTTGCTGGCGAAGAATTGATGCGGGCCATTTTCGAATCCACCCGGGATGCCTTGCTGGTGGTGGACAGGGACGGCAGAGTCATCCGTTCCAATCATCGGTTTCAGGAGTTATGGCAGATCCCTGACGCCCTGCTTGCGGAAGGCCGGGACGACGCCTTGTTGGCCTATGTTTTCGATCAATTGGAAGATCCGGATGCCTTTCTCACACGGATCGAAGACGTCTGTCAATCAGGCTCCTCTGTTTCCGATCTGTTACGCTTCAAGGATGGGCGAATTTTTGAAAGGTATTCGGCGCCCCTGGCGCACAAGAGCAGAAGTGGTGGCCGGGTATGGGTCTTCACCGACGTGACTGATCGTCAGCGAGCGCAAACCGCCCTCCTGGAAAGCGAAGCCCGATTCCGGGAGGTCTTCGAGCAAAATCGGGCTGTGGCCCTGATCATCGATCCCATCGACGGTGCCATTCTCGACGCCAACCTGTCCGCGGAACGCTACTACGGCTATCCGCGTCCGGAGTTGCTGACCATGAAGATCTTCGATATCAACCAGCTTTCTTCCGAACAAGTGAATCAGGAAATGGAAAACGCCGTTTCCGAACGGCGCGACTACTATGTTTTTCCTCATCGCTTGGCCAACGGTGAGATTCGGGATGTGGAGGTCTATTCCGGCCCTGTCAGCAGGGGTGGCCAGAAACTGCTGTGCTCATTCATCCACGACATCACTGAACGCAGGCGGGTGGAGGAGTCTCTGGAAAAGAATTTAAAACTTCTTGCGGAGACCGCGCGAATCGGCAAGGTCGGCGGGTGGGAATTCGACATCGCCACCATGCAGCAACGTTGGACCGATGAGACGTATCTGATCCACGAGTTGGAGCCGGGTATCGCCGTCAACGTCGAGGAGGGAATCCTTTTCTACAGTGAAGAATCCCGGCCCATCATCGCCGCAGCGGTGCGCCGAGCCGTCGAAGAGGGAGAACCCTTTGACCTGGAACTGGAAATCATCTCTGCCAAGGGCAATAAACGCCACGTCAAGGCCATTGGGGTGTGCGAATTGGCGCACGGCAGGATACACGGCTTCATCCAGGATATCACCGTGCGCAAGAGAAGCGAGATCGCCCTGGGGCAGGAATTGGAAAAAAGCAAGCGATTCTCCGATATCATGGACGATGTCGAAGCCTACATCTTCATCAAGGATTGCCAGCGACGGTATGTCTACGCCAACCGACTGACCCTGGAGTTATTCCATTGCACCGAAGACGAGTTGTTGGGGAAGCAAGACGAGCAATTTTTCACCTCTGAAGATTCACTGAAGAAATTGATCGAGGTTGACAACCGCGTATTGGAAACGGGCGAAACAAGCCGGGTGGAGATGGCGGTCAATCCGATCAGCAAAGGCGAGACACGGATTTATCTGGAAGCCAAGCGCCCTGTTTATGACAAAGCAGGAAACATATGGGGATTGAGTGGTGTTTCTGCTGATATTACTGAACAAAAGCGGATCGAGGAGGAGTTGCGTCAGGCCAAGTCTCAGGCGGAAGTGGCCACCAACGCCAAAAGCGCGTTTCTGGCGGCCATGAGCCACGAAATTCGCACACCCATGAACGTGGTGCTGGGCATGTCGGAGGTGTTACTGGAAACCGGTCTGGATCAAGAACAAACCCGACTCGTCCAGACCATGCATCGATCAGGCAAGGCATTGTTGGGGGTGATCAACAATGTGTTGGATTTTTCCAAAATCGAATCCGGGCATTTTACCGTCGCTGCACAGCCCTTCTCTCCTCGTCAGGTTTTGACAGAGACCACCCATCTGATGCGGATGACGGCAGAAGAAAAGGGGCTTTCCCTGCCAGAGGAGGTGACAAACGACCTGCCGGTCACCATTCTGGGGGACGATGGGCGTGTCCGTCAGGTGCTCATCAATCTGCTGGGCAACGCCATCAAGTTTACCGAGAATGGACAGGTTTCTGTGCGGCTTTCCCTTCACCCGGAGGAGCCGGATACTCTCCTGTTCAGCGTATCCGATAGCGGCATTGGCATTGCGCCGGAGTACATAGGCCACATCTTCGAACATTTCACCCAGGCTGATTCAGGCATTACCAGACGTTATGGGGGAACCGGTTTGGGGTTGTCGATTTCCCAAAAACTGGTGGAACTCATGGGCGGCAGGATATGGGTGGAAAGTCAATTGGGACAAGGAAGTACATTCTTTTTCACCCTGCCAGCGCGTGCAGTGCAGGCCTTGGAAGCCATGGTTATTCAAAACGAACTTTCAGATCTTCATGAAACGAAAAAAATCCGTATTCTAATCGCTGAAGACTCTCATGACAACCAATTGCTTTTCCAGATTTATCTCGCGAAGACACCACACCAAGTGGTCATCGTCAATGATGGAGTGGAAGCGGTGGAGAGGCTTCAGGAAGAAGCCTTTGACTTGTTTCTGACGGACATTGAGATGCCGAACATGGATGGCTACGCTGCCACCCGTGCCATACGCCGGTGGGAGAAGGAAGAGCACCGCCCTCCATTGACGATTATAGCCTTGAGTGCCCATGCGGGCATCGACAAGAAGGGAGAGAGCCTTGCTGCCGGATGCGATGGGCATCTCACCAAACCCATCAAGAAACAGGCTCTGCTGGACGCCATCCAGCAAGCTGCGGAGTCCATCTCAATCGACACTCGATAGAGTTATCCGCCCCCAAAGTATTATCACAAAACATTTTTTGAACGAATGGTCTCTGTTCGGGGCTTCGCCCCGGACCCCACCAGGGGCTTTGCCCCTGGACCCCACCGGGGGAGATAATCTCCCCCGGACCCCCATGAATAATAACAGATTTTTGAGATGTGTATAACAGGATGCCCTGGGCCCGCAATACTTTTTCAGTGCGTCAGCTTCTTGAAGCGCACCCGGTGGGGCTGGTCGGCGTCCGTGCCCAGGCGCTGTTTGCGGTCTGCGGCATACTCCTGATAGTTGCCCTCAAAAAAGGTGATCTGCGCTTCGTCCTCGAAGGCCAGAATGTGGGTGACGATCCGGTCCAGGAACCAGCGGTCATGGGAGACCACCACCGCACTGCCTGCAAACCCGGTAATGGCCTCTTCCAGGGCCCGCAAGGTTTCCACATCCAGATCATTGGTGGGCTCGTCCAACAGCAGGACGTTGCCGCCACTCTTGACCACCCGTGCCAGATGCACCCGGTTGCGCTCGCCGCCAGACAAAAATTTGACCTTCTTTTGCTGGTCCGCGCCCTTAAAATTGAACCAGGAGACATAGGAACGCGAACTCACCTCCCGCCCTCCCAGGTCCAGCATGTCCTGGCCATCGGCGATGACATCCCAGACATTTTTTTCCGGGTCCAGACCGGCCCGGCTTTGGTCGATGTGGGCCATCTGCACCGTCTCGCCCAGCAGCAGACGCCCGCCATCCGGCTGTTCCGTGCCGGTCAACAGGCGCAACAAAGTGCTTTTGCCCGCACCATTGCCACCAATGACGCCCAGAATGCCGCCCCTGGGCAATTGAAAGGAGAGATTGTCGATCAGCAGACGGTCGCCGAACCCCTTGCTGAGTCCCTCTGCCTTGATCACCAGGTCTCCCAGTCGGGGTCCGGGTGGAATGAACAGGGCGTTGGTCTCCCGCCGTTGCTCGCGAGACTGGGCGGCCAGTTCCTCGTAGGCGTGAATGCGGGCCTTGTTTTTGGCCTGCCGGGCCCGTGGCGAGGCCCGTACCCAGGTCAGCTCATCCTGCAGACGCCGTCGCCGGGAGTCATCCTCCCGTTTTTCCTGGGCCAATCGTTGTTCTTTCTGCTCCAGCCAGGAGGTGTAATTGCCTTTCCAGGGAATGCCGTGCCCCCGGTCCAGTTCCAGTATCCAGCCGGCTACATTGTCCAAAAAATAGCGATCATGGGTGACGGCCACCACCGTGCCGGGATAGTTCTGGAGAAACTGCTCCAGCCATGCGACCGAATCCGCATCCAGATGATTGGTGGGTTCGTCCAGCAACAGCATGTCGGGGGCCGAGAGCAGCAGACGACACAGGGCAACCCGGCGCCGTTCCCCGCCGGACAGGGTGTTGACATCGGCATCCCAGGGGGGCAGACGCAAGGCATCGGCGGCAATTTCCAACTGGCGGTCCAGATTCCAGCCGTCCACCCGGTCGATGGACTCCTGCAACTCGCCCTGTTCCTGAATCAACGTCTCCATTTCCGTCTCGGAGAGGGGTTCGGCAAATTGCATCGACAACTCATTGTAGCGGTCCAGCATCGCCTTGATGGAGGCCACCCCTTCCTCCACATTGCCGCGCACCCCTTTGTGGGGGTTGAGTTCCGGTTCCTGGGAGAGCAGTCCGGCCCGCAGACCGGTGGCCATCTTGGCCTCGCCGGTAAACTCGTGATCCACGCCCGCCATGATGCGCAACAGACTGGATTTGCCGGAACCGTTCAGACCCAGCACCCCGATCTTGGCGCCCGGAAAAAACGACAGGGAAATATCTTGCAAAATTACACGCTTGGGCGGGACCACCTTGGTCACGCGGTGCATGGTAAAGACAAACTGGGGGTTGGCCATAACCGAATCTACTCCACAAAGGTCAGCCAATCCCGATGCTGGGGCTGGCGATCATGAACGATGTCAAAAAAATGGTGCTGAATCTGTTTGGTCACCGGTCCGGCTGTGCCGTTGCCGATCTGGCGGCCATCCAGTTCCCGGATGGGGGTGATTTCGGCGGCCGTGCCCGTAAAAAAAGCCTCCTGGGCGATCCATACCTCATCCCGGGGAAACCGTTGTTCCCGCACCGGAATGTGCATCTCGGCCGCCAACCGGATGACCGTGTCCCGGGTGATGCCCTCCAGGGCCGAATCCAGCGGCGGGGTCAACAACGTGCCGTTGCGATGGAGAATGAACACGTTTTCCCCCGATCCCTCCGAGACATATCCTTCGGTATCCAGCAGCAGTGCCTCGTCGAATCCGCAGGCCAGGGCTTCGGTTTTGGCCAGCACCGAGTTGGGATAGTTGCCGACCGTCTTGGCACGGGTCATGGTCACGTTCGGATGATGGCGGGTGTAGGAGGAGGTCTTGACGCGAATGCCGTTGGCCATGCCATCCTCACCCAGGTAGGCACCCCATTCCCAGGCCGCCACCGCCGCATGCACCCGGCAGGGTGCCGGGTTCAGTCCCATTCCTTCCGCGCCATAGTAAAAGATGGGGCGGATATAGCCGGAACGCAGACGGTTGGCCCGGATCACCTCCAGACAGGCTTCCGTTACCTCCTGGGCCGTGCAGGAGACCTTCATGTTGAGAATATGGGCCGAGCGGAACAGACGATCAATGTGTTCCCGCAGACGGAACACGGCCGGTCCCGATTCCGTGGCATAGCAGCGAATGCCTTCAAAGACCCCTAGGCCGTAGTGGAGGGTATGGGTCAGGAGATGCACCTTGGCCTCCCGCCATTCAAGCCATTGGCCATCCATCCATATTTTTCCATCCCGATCTTCCATGGATTTACTCATCTGGCAAAACTCCCGTATTGGGTCCGTGTAATGTGGTTGGGTGTGCCGGATACTGGCCGTCGCCCCGTTGTTTCCTGTTCACTTTCTATAATGACATGGATGATTTATTGTCCATCCGCCTGATCCGGTTGACACGACCGGGACACATTTTGGTATCGGAATTGCTGTGCTCTCTCCCAGCGCAATTGGCGTACCGTTGCATCCTACTGGAGTCTACCCATGAATGAAACCAACCTGCATCATGAAACCATCTCTTCCGCGCCGCCTCCGGGGTGGCTGTACGACACGAGCATGCTGCTCTCGGGCAGCAACGGGCAGACCCCTGCCGACGAGGGCCGGGCGCGCTTTCACCTCGACGGCCTATTAGAACAGCATGCCGGGGAAAAAGGCAACCTCATATCCGTTGCCCTGCTCACGGAAGGTATAGCCCCCCGCGGCGCGTTTGGCAACGGTGTTGCTGAGGATATCGATGGGGAAACGGACCCCTTTCTGCATAGGGACACTGTACGGCCCGGCACTTCCCTGCGTTTATCCCTGTGGGGCAGAATGGCAGCCAGGAAAACAGGTCAGGAGGCACCGACCCAGTTGGCCGGGGAGTTTGCCTACCGTCGTTCCAATGCCTTGCTCAGGAGGTACACCCAATGGCATCCTGTGCAACCGCAACAGTAGAGGTGTCTCTTGAAACCCGGGCAGTATAGCATGAATATGGCATACGCCCAATCCAGTTTGGGCATCAACGAGGTGTTGAATCGTCTGGCAAAGCGGGCCAGAATGGAGCGGTTGGAGGCGGCTTTGCCGTTGATCAACGCCCTGCGGATCAGTTTCATCCCGGAAAAAAAGATGCCGGGGGCACCCGTCGGGGTTTTGACTGTTCACGACTGGCTGGAACTGTTGAACCGTCTGGAAGAGATCCTGAGTACCATTCAGCCGCGCCGCATCCATTTCATGCGCGCTTTTTTCCAGGAAACCGTCACCGGATTGCCAGCCAGTACCCCATCCTCCCTCCTGCAGGTGTTGCGGGAACTGATTGCCATGATGGATGCCGTTCTGGCCAGCCAGTCCCGCGACGGGCAATCGTAGGCATTGTCCCACACCAGCCCCGGTGGTTTGCATAAAATATTATCGAAACTCTCCATCCCTCTCGTGGGATGTTTTTGCCGGTCAGTTTTGATGCTACACTCTCCCGGTAGTGGTGAGGTGGTGGATGGTCTGTGACCGTCCACCACCCAAGGGTGACGGGAATGGCGGGCTACCGATGACCGGGCCGCCTCTCGCCGGGACGGGGCAGATGGATTCAACAGGTCGGCAGTGCGGGCAAGATGGGTTTCATAATCGACCGGATTTCTTCGGGCAATCGCTCATACATGCAGCCGTTTTTTACTGTCAGGAGCCATGGGCCTGTCTGGCGGACCCTGCGTGCCAGCATCAGCCGGGGCGAAGGGGTGGTGGTGGTCACCGGGGAGGCGGGGGTCGGGAAGAGCCAGATGTTGCTGCGTCTGCAACAGTTGTTGCCGGACAATTGGGACATGGCGCTGGTTGCAGCCGCCGATCAGCCCCAAGCCCTCTTCACCCAGGCATTGTGCGAAGCCGTTGACGCCGAGGTGGCTGGACCGCATGAGTGGTCCATGACGGCCGATGAGGTGTTGGACGCAGTGGCCAGTCGGGTGGAATTCGGGCGCAACTTTTTACTGGCCATCGACGATGCCCATCGCTTGACACAGGAAAATATAAATATTGTCAACAGTCTCCTGCTCTTTGCCGCCAGCCAGGCACGGGCGGTGCAGATCATGTTGATGGGACGCCCGGAGCTGACCGACCGCCTGGAACTGCCGGCTTTTCAGTTGCTGCGCAATGCCACGATTGCCACGGTGACCTTGCCGCCTCTGACCCGTGTGGAGGTGTGGGAGTATATCCGTTTTCGCAGTGAGCGGCTCCTGGGTCACCGACTCCGCATGACCTGGCCCGCCTGGCTGGAGCTGTATGCCGCCTGTCAGGGGATTCCCCAGGAGATCGACCTGTTGCTGCATCACATTTTATTCCTGCACCAGGGACAGGCCATGCGCCTGCTGACCGGGTCTCAGGTCAGGCAGGGACGGTTGGCCGTGGATGCCAGCTATCATCCCCCGCCCGGGCGAGGCGCCATTCCCTGGGTGGCGCTCTGTCTGCCTGTGCTGCTGGTGGGTTATGTGGCAGGTTGGTGGTACGGGCCGACCTGGTCGTGGCCGTCGATGCCGCGGTTGGTGGGACCAGTGGCCGCGCCGGCTGTCAGTCAGGCAGTCACACCGCCCCCGGCGGGTGGCGGGGAAATCCCTCGGCAACCACCCGTTCCGCCTGCTGCAGGACCCAAAATGGCAGAACCGGTGACGGCCTCTCCCCTGCCGGTCGCAGAACCGAAAAAGGCGGAACCGGCGGCTGCCCCTCTCCCACCCGCTGCGGAGCCCAAAAAGGCCGAAGCGCCAACCGCTCCACCTTCCCCAGGTGGGGGAAATGAAAAAAATATCAATAAAAGCAGTGCGCAAATCGTCGAGACTGGCGTGGAACCCGGCAAGAGCCGGCCGGTTGACGCCGAACCGACGCCAGCTCCTCCGCTGCCTGACTCCAAGCCCATGAAACGTACCCAGCAGGGCGCCCGCACCCAACCGTGACACCTCGGTCGTCCAGGGGGATTTCAAGGTGCGAAAGGCGTGACGCTGTCTGGGTTATGGGTGGGTTGCCGGGTTCCACCCAGGGTGAGGACACGTTCCTGCAGGATTTGCAGTTGCTGGGCAATGGGTGTGCGGCTGGCTGGTCTGCCCTGCTGTCTGCTGGCCAGTTCAGCCTGCAGTTCGGTCTGGTACTGTTGGGCGACCCGGCAATCGGGGTGGTCCGGTCCCAGGGTCTTGCTCAGCCATTCCAAAGCCTCTCCGTGGGAGTGGAGTGCAGCGGCGATCTTGCCTTGCAGATGCAGGGCCCTGGCCAGTCCCAGAGCGGTTTGCGTCATGCCCGATGTGGATTCCAGGTGGCGAAAGGTGACCATCGCCCGATTGTAATAACCGATGGCAGGATCAGGCTGGTTTTCCAGCCGCAAATTGTCTGCCATGGCCAGCAAGGTTTCGGCGGTCTTGTCGTGGCCCTTGCCGTAAAGCTCTTCCACCAGGGCGAGGGTGCGGACGATGATGGGACGGCCCAGGTTGGGTTTGCCCATTTGTTGATAGCCGATGGCCAATTTTTTCAAGAGGGGCAGCAGGTCGGGATGGTGGGTGCCCCGCATGTTTTCCGAGACGGCCAACGCGCTCTTCAGCAACTCCACCTCCTGTGCATGATCCCCGTCGTTGTGCGCAATATGGGCAAGGCTGGTCAACACCTCGACGCGCGCACCATGATAGGGGCCACTGGTTTCCATCAGGATCTCTCTGGACTGTTGGAAAAGTGACGCTGCCAGCTCCTCTCGCCCTTCCTGGAGATGACGCTTGCCTTGATGCGCCAAAACGATGGCGTCTCCCGGTGTTTCCATGGTCAGAGATTGTTCCTGGATTTCCGTCAGGCGTTGTTGCAGTCGCCCGGCTTCCTGGGGATTGTCCTGGGCAAGATGGATGGCCGCCAACTGTTCCAGCAGCCGCACTGTCAGCAGATGGGCGGGATGTCCCTCCTCTTCCACCAGGGTCAGGGCCTGTTCCAGGGTTTGCCTGGCCTCGACCAGACGTCCCTGGGCAAACTGAATGGCCGCCAGCTCACCGAGAGGCGCCGCCCGCAGCAGACCGGCCCGGTTGTCCGGTGTTTCCATCCATTGCAGGAGCTGTTTCTGGTAGGTTTCGGCTTTGGTCAGTTGGTGGTGGGCATGATAAAAGGTGGCCAGCCGGGCCAGGCTCCAGACCAGGCGCATATCGCGCGGGTCCCACTGGTGTCCGGCCTGGCGCAACTGTTCCAGTTGTGTTTCGGCTTCCGCAAACTCGGAGGGGGTGTCAGCCGACAGGGCCTGGGCAATAAACGGTTCCCATGCCGTCGGTGACGAGGCCGGCAAATCCGCTGGTTTGCAGAGAAGCAGGCAGACCATACCGATCAGCACCAGCGCTGTCGGGGCAGGAAAAGGCAGCACAGGAGAGCTGTGGACCCTTTTTTGTGCGTCCGCCGGTTGACATGAACCCACCCCTCTCCCTGAACGGGCCGGAGAAGAGTGGGGCGACATTCGGGGGGTCACGGACTGGATTTGGGCACCGAGGGGATGGCCGTTTCGTTGCCTTTTTCTGTGCTGGGCAGGGCAGGAATGGCCGCGTGGCCTGCCGATTCGGCGGGTTTGGCCGTGCCGGCCGCCGGAGACGGTTCCGTGGCGCCTGCTGGCGTTGCGGACTCCTTGGCGGGCAGGGGTGACGTACGGGTTTCAGCCGGTTCAGGGGCGGTCCGGGTGGCCGGTGCCGCCTTTTCCATGACCGACACCCCCGCGCCTTTCTGGGTGGTGAAGAAGGCCAGAGAGAGGCTGGTGACCATGAACACGGTGGCCAGTCCGGCAGTCAACTTGCCCAGAAAACTGCCTGAACCCCGTGCGCCGAAGACACTTTGCGAACTGCCACCGAAGGCGGCGCCCATATCCGCACCGCTGCCTTTTTGCAGCAGGACGATAAAAATCAGGGCGAGAGAGACCAGAATATGCACGACTGTGATGATGAGCGTCATGGTAAACCTGTTTACTCCGTACTAAAATGTATTCAAGCAGGCATCGACGATGGCGAGAAAGGTGTCGGCCTTGAGCGAAGCCCCCCCGATCAATCCTCCGTCCACATCCGATTGGGCAAAAATGGCCGGCGCATTGTCGGGTGTCACGGAGCCACCATACAGAATCGGGATGCGGGGGGCAATGGTTGCACCGACCTGGTCGCTCAATAGTTGACGGATGTAGCCATGCACCGCCTGGATCTGTGCGGGGGAGGCATGCCGTCCCGTGCCAATGGCCCAGACCGGCTCATAGGCCAGCACCCACCGGGAGCGTTGTTCTTCATCCGCCGGCAGGGCCGTGAGGAGGGCCATCGTTTGGGCATGGATGACCTCCAGGGTGCGATCAGCCATCCGTTCCGCCAGGGTTTCGCCCAGGCAGACGATGGGCGTGAGACTGTCGCGGAAGGCGGCGGCCATCTTGCTGGCAACCTGCGCATCCCCCTCGCCCATCAGGGAGCGCCGTTCGGAATGGCCCAGAATGACATGGCTGCAGCCCAGATCACGCAGCATGGAGCCGGCAATTTCCCCGGTGAACGGGCCGCCGGTCTGTGCCGACATGTTTTGGCCACCCAGGCGGACGGTGGACTCTGCCAGGCACTGCCGGGCGGCCAGGAGGCTGGTGAATGGCGGGCACAACACCACCTCGCAGGGCAATGCATGGCGGTGGACACGTTCTGCCACACCGGCGCACACGGCGCTCGTCAGATCCTGGGCAAACGCCACAGTTCCATTCATTTTCCAGTTGCCGACCACCATGGCGCGTTGCTGCATGATACACCTTTTCCCTGTAGTGGGGTGACAAAGCCCAGTGCCGTCCCGGCAGGACGTCCATCCTGCGCGTGGTGGACGCTGTTGCCCTGTTCCGTGGACGATTGTCAAAACAGGCGGGGCATTCTACCGTATATGGCACTGATAGATCCAGCATTTTTCATGGCAGGAGCGGTTGACGGCGGCAGACATTGCCCATTGGCTGCGAATCTGTTACCTTCCCGCCGTGCGGTGCGGTTGGGCCCTGCCCCGGGGCAGGGCGTCGGTACAAAAACCGCCAATCTGTTGTTTTCTGGCATTGACTGGGGACCGATACCGATGAAATCCGGTCATTTTGAACAATCGCTGGCACGCCTGGAAGAGGTGGCGCAATGCCTGGAACGGGGGGAGTTGCCCCTGGAGGAGGGTTTGGCGCTCTTCGAGGAGGGCATCCAACTCGCCCGGCAGTGCCAGGATCGCCTGGATGCGGCCGAAAAGCGCATGACCACCCTTTCGGCCATGGAGGGAGCGGGTGATGCCCTGGCGGTGGAAGGGGAGTGACTGATGGCACAGGCCGAACTGGCAGCCATGACCGCCGTGGCTTTCGAACAATATCTGTCCAGTCGTCGGGCCCTGGTGGAAGAGGCCCTGGAGCGCTTGTTGCCGTGGCAGCACTCTGCCTCCGGGCAGTTGCTGGCCGCCATGCGCTACAGTCTGCTGGCTGGGGGAAAACGGTTGCGTCCCATCCTGGTGCTGGCCTGCGGGGATGCCCTGGGCCATGGCCCGGAACGGTTGTTGCCCTTTGCCTGCGCCATGGAGTGCATTCATACCTACTCCCTGATTCACGACGATCTGCCGGCCATGGATGACGACGCGCTGCGGCGCGGGCGGCCTACCTGCCACGTGCAATTTGACGAGGCCACCGCCATCCTGGCCGGTGACGCCCTGTTGACCATGGCCTTCGAGTTGGCGGCTCAACCCATCCCGGATGTGGCCCCCTCGGAGTCGCTGGCCCTGGTCCGCCTGTTGGCCCAGGGGGCGGGCATGGCGGGCATGGTGGGGGGGCAAATGCTGGATATGATATCGGAAAAACGCCAGATTTCCCTGCAGGAACTGCAGGTCGTGCATGCCTGCAAGACGGGAGCGTTGATCCGTGTGGCGTGTGAAGCGGGGGCCCGCCTGGGGGGCGCCACTCCCGACCAGCGGCAGCGGTTGATCGAGTACGGCGAGGCTGTCGGTCTGGCCTTTCAGATTATGGATGACATTCTGGATGAAACGGGCGATAGTCAGACGCTGGGGAAGGCGACGGGGCAGGATCGACAGAGTGCCAAGGCCACCTACCCCGCTCTGCTGGGGTTGCACGACGCCCGGCAGGAGGCCGAACGTCAGGTGGCCCGGGCCGAAGCGGCCCTGGCGCCCTTTGCCAGTCGAGCCGAACCCCTGCGCCAGTTGGCCCGGTTTGTCCTGACCAGAACCCATTGATTCCCAACCATGGCGGCCCACTTGAAACAGATCAACGATCCCTACGCCCTGCGCCGCCTGCCGGAAGAGGCTTTGCCCCAACTGGCCGAGTGGGTGCGGACCTTTACCATCGATACGGTGGCCCAGACCGGGGGACACCTGGGGGCCAGCCTGGGGGTGGTGGAGTTGACCATTGCCCTGCACTATGTGTTCAACACACCCGAGGATCGGTTGATCTGGGACGTGGGACATCAATCCTATCCGCATAAAATATTGACCGGACGCCGGGAGCAGATGCACACCCTGCGGCAGCGGCATGGTTTGTCCGGTTTTACCAAACGGTCCGAGAGCATTTATGACCCGTTCGGGGCGGGTCACTCTTCCACCTCCATTTCGGCGGCCCTGGGCATGGCCATTGCCAACCATCAACTGGGCAACCGGCGCAAGGCCATTGCCGTGATCGGGGATGGTGCCATGTCGGCCGGCATGGCCTTTGAGGCACTGAACAATGCCGGGCGCTACAAGGAGGATATCAATCTGCTGGTCATTCTCAACGATAACGAGATGTCCATCTCACCCAATGTGGGTGCCCTGTCCGCCTATCTGAGCCGCATGCTCAGCGGACGGGTGTACACCCGTCTGAAGGATGGCACAGGCAAGGTGCTGGGCCGGATTTCCACACCGCTGCTGGGGGCCGCCCGGCGTGCGGAGGAACATGTCAAGGGCATGTTGACGCCAGGCACATTGTTTGAAGAGTTGGGTTTTGATTATTTCGGGCCGATCAATGGCCACGATTTTGGTCAACTGCTGCCCACCCTGCGCAACATCAAGGCCCTGTCGGGGCCGGTATTGCTGCATGTGGTCACCCAGAAGGGCAAGGGTTTCGCGCCAGCCGAGGCCAATCCCTGTACCTACCATGGTGTACCGCCCTTCAACCGGCAGACCGGGGCCATCCCCAAGGAAGAGGGGTTGCCGACCTATACCGCCGTCTTTTCCAGGACCCTGGTCGAGTTGGCGCGCCAGAATCCGCAATTGATGGCCGTGACCGCCGCCATGGCGGAAGGCACCGGCCTGCAGGAGTTCCAGGAGTGTTTCCCGGATCGTTTTTTTGACGTGGGGATTGCGGAGCAGCACGCCGTCACCTTTGCAGCCGGCCTGGCCTGCGAGGGGTATCTGCCGGTGGTGGCCATTTATGCCACCTTTTTGCAACGCTGTTATGACCAGATCATCCATGACGTGGTGCTGCAGCGACTGCCAGTCATCTTTGTCCTGGACCGGGCCGGGCTGGTGGGACCGGATGGTCCCACCCACGCGGGCACCTTTGATCTGTCCTTTTTGCGGGCCATGCCCGATCTGGTGCTGATGGCACCGGCGGATGAGAACGAGTTGCGTTCCATGTTGACCACGGCGGTGGCGCTGGGCAAGCCGGTCGCCATTCGCTATCCCAAGGGGTTGGCCATGGGATTGCCGCCCCGACCGCCCGAACGGTTGCCCGTGGGGGTGGGACGTTGCCTGCGGGAGGGGGATCAGGTGGCCCTGGTGGCCGTCGGTTCGCTGGTGCATCCGGCCTGGCAGGCCGCGGAACTCCTGGCACAGGAAGGCATATCCGTCAAAGTGTGCGACGGCCGGTTTGTAAAGCCTCTGGATGGGCAGTTGCTGCGCCAGGCCGCCCGCCTGCCTTTTCTGGCCACACTGGAGGAGAACACCGTGTGCGGTGGTTTTGGATCGGCGGTCCTGGAATTTTTGGCACAGGCCGGTCTGCTGGATGGGGGCAGGCAGGTGCGCACCTGGGGCTTGCCGGACCGTTTCATTCCCCAGGGTGGACAGTGTGCCCTGCGGGCCGAGCTGCAGTTGGATGCAGAGGGTATCGCCGCACGGGTACGACAGTGGGTGCGCGGGGTTTCATGATCGCCATCGGGCGGTTGTCTTGCGAGGTGCCAACGTCATGCGACTGACCAACGGGCGTATCAGTACCCGATTGTCCTTTACCATCGCCTTTACCCTCTTTTTCTTCGTTGCGGTCACCGTCTCTTTTACCTTCGTGTTGCAGACCTGTCTTCGTCAGAACCAGTTCCTGCGGGACCGGGAGCTCCATATCCAGCAATTGGCCAATGAGGTGGCGTTGCAGATGCTCCAGGCCCGGCGCGCAGAAAAGGATTTTTTGCTGCGCCGGGAGTTGCCGCTGGTCGACCGGGTGGCAGAGGCCGTTCAGGAGGCGATCCGGCAAGCCAATGCGGTGATTCGCCTGAGTCGTGAGGCCGGTCATACCGATGTGGAGGTCAAGGCTGCCCAGATTGTCCAGGCCATGAATGGTTACCTGGAAGCCTTTCAGGGATTGGCCCGCGGTCATGTTGCCATCGGTTTGACGGCCGAAGAGGGGTTGCAGGGGCGCTTTCGCCATGCCTCCCACGCCCTGGAAGAGATGGTGGGGTTGACGGAGACGGAGACCGTCCCGGGGGGTGCCCGGGATGTTGCCCGCCAGCCCTTCGCCCAGGTGCCGGGAGAGGTGATCACCTATCTGGCGTTGCGGCGTGCCGAAAAGGATTATTTGCTGCGCCATGACGCCCAGGATGCAACCGGTGTCCATGCCATGCTGCGGGCGTTGCACGACCGGATCGCCATTTCCCATCGGAGCGAGCCGGATAAACAGCAGGCGATCCGCTTGCTGCGCGACTATGAACACGCCTTTGATGCCATGTTGCGCCAGGATGCCGACAATGCGGTCCTGATGGCCACTTTGCGCACGGTTGTCCATCCCGTGGAGCCGTTGAGCCAGGAGATCCGTCAGGTCAGTCAGCTTTCGGCGACCCGCATGGCGGCCGATATCCAGTCTTCTGGAGAGCGTATATCAGTGTTATTACTGTTGTTTTCGCTGTTGACGGTGGCGGTCTGCGGGGTGGTGTGCGGTGCCATCATACGTTCCATCGCGCGTTCGCTGCGGGAGATGGAACGTTTTGCCGGTGAGGTGGCAGGTGGCCATTGGGAAGCGGTCGTGCCGGCGGGTGGCGGGGACGAAATGACTCGGCTGGCAGATGCCATGTGCACCCTGATGCGCCAGGCACGGGCGATTCGCCTGTTGTCGGACCGGCTGCTGTTGACCATGGTGCTCGTTGGTCGGGGCACCATCCCGGCCCGGGTGGAAGAGGAAGGGGGCGGCGATTTTGCACGGGTCAGCGCGGTATTGAACCGGATGGTGGATACCTTGTCGACCATTCCGCTGGTCACCCGCCGGCTGGAGCAGCTCCACGCGGGAGCCGTACCGGACCCACTGGATGACCCACCCTGCGGGGGGGAGGTCAAGCAACTGGTGACGGTGCTGAACAACATGGTCCAGCAGCGGCGGACCGGGCCGTCCGGGCCACCGTGACGACCTGGCCGGGCGGAGCAGAGACAATGGACAGCACGGCCTGGATGATGCTCGGTGTGGCCAGTCTGCTGAGTCTGTTGCTGGTGGCGACGGTCATCACCATCCCCCTGCGACGGTTGGGCAGGGGCGGTGGTTCCTGGGGGGCATTGCTGGCCGCGCTCTCTTTGCCCATGGCTGTCCTGTTGTTTACGTCACTCCTGTTGTGGGTGATCTCTGCCTTTCCGGCGGCGTTTGGTGCTCTGCACCTGGAGCGCAGCCATGTGGAAGCCTGGTACCTGTTCTGGGTGATCCTGTTGCTGTTCAACCTGAGCGAGGGACTGGGCCGGCTCTATCACCTCTATTTCCGGAAGGATGCGCAACCGGCACACGGTCTGGCCCTGTTCCTGGGACGGGTGGTGGTGGTTGGGGCGTCGTTGTTGATTGTCCTGCAGTTTGCCATGGACCTGAGCACTTCGCAGTTGTTGACGTCGACAGCGGTGGTGGCCACCGTGCTGGGCATCGCCCTGCGGGAGGTGTTGAGCAACTTTCTGGCGGGGCTGTCGGTGCATCTGGCGGGCACGGTACAGCCTGCCCAGTGGATTGCCATCGGGGACAAGGAAGGCGAGATCATCCAGCGCAACTGGCGGGAAACCCGCATCCGTTCCACCGGCGGGCACATCTATATTGTGCCCAACAGCCTGATTGCCAGCAGTCTCATCACCCACATGACCTGGGATTCACCCTTGAGGCGGCATCATCTGGATTTTCCTGTCAGCTATGATGCCTCGCCGGCCCTGGTCCGTCAGGCACTGCAGGAGGCGGCCATCAGCGTCCCGGAGGTGGATCGCACCTGCAAATGGCCGGATGCCATGGTGCTGGCCTGCAAAGACAATTCCATGGTGTATCGTTTGCGCTTTTGGAGTCGGACTTTTCATGATCGCTCCAGGATCGAGGGGGATGTCCAGGAACGGGTCTGGTATCAATTGGGACGCCATGGCATTGCCCTCGGCTCGGTTTCCGAGGTGAAAATACCCACCCTGTCAGGCACGCTCTCTGCCCAGGTGACCGAGCCGATTCCGGAAACCGGGTACGACCTGCTGCTGCGCAGCGGCTTTGTGCAGCGTTATCTGGTGGGGAGTGATGGTCGTCTGCTGGTGGACGAAACCGCTCTGCGTGCCTTTGCGACTTTGTTGCGGCGGCGTACCTATGGAGCAGACGAAGAGTTGTTCCGGTTGGGCGATGTCGGTGAAGTGTGTTACATTCTCCTGCGCGGTGATCTGTATGGGCGGACCGGGTTGTCTGTTCAGGGTGGCGGTGCCGGAGAGTTTCGGGTGGAACCGGGGGAGTGGGTGGGTGAAATCTCGGTCTTTTCCGGTTTGACGCGCACGGCCACGGTTTTTGTCAAGGGGAGCGAGGCCGAGGTGCTGGAGGTTTCCAACCGGGCGTTGCACTACCTGCTCTCCTGTCACGAGGAGATTGCGCGCCTTTTTCAGCAACGGTTGGCCCAGCGTTCCAGGCGGATGCTCGAGGAGTTGCGCACTCTGGATCTGCCACATACGGCCATTTCTTGAATGTGGGGATCGTCAGGTGCGCAATGACCAGAAGAGCCACTTCGGGAATTGTGCCAGCAACACCAAGCCCATTTTCGTGCCGACAATCATGATGGGGGCAACCAGCAAGATTTGCAGCCACTCTTTTCTGATCTTGAGCAGATCCACCACAAGCGGCACGGCAATGCAGAACAACGCACCCTCCATCGCCGACAAAAGCGCCGATTTCCAGAAGCCGAGAAAAACCAGATAAGTCAAGCCAATGGCGATTGCATATTTGATGGCTGTCGTTTTCAGGTTGCGCTGTATTCGGTAATATGACAAACCAGTGATGATAAAAACGATTTTCAAAGGGAAAACGAATGCAGACGAGAATTTGTATTCATAATCCGATATCGTGATTTCTTTGGCAAAACGATACCATTTTAATGCGTTTTCCTGGTTGCTGTTGGCAGTTGTGCGGGAGGAGTCGGCGGGTTGCTCCTGACCAGCCGTGGTTTCTTGTTGTTCAGAGGTCTGACGCATGGCCGCGCCCTGGTCATTGTCCTGGGGATGGCCCGGCCACGCGGCCAACAGCAACAACAGCATCAGCATACCTGTCCACAGCGGGAACCGTTTCATCCATCCTCCTTGGCAAGACCATGAACGCCATAGCCGTTTCGCCCCTGCTGTTTGACGCGGTACATGGCCAAATCGGCGCCGGCCATGAGCTGGTCGGCGGTTTGGCCATGGTTGGGAAAGAGGGCAATGCCGATGGAGGCGCCGACTTGTACCTGGGTGCCTTCGATCACAATGGGTTGGGAGACGCTTTGCACAATTTTTTCGGCCACTCGTTCGGCCCCTTCGGGGCTGGGCAGGTCGACCAGGACGACGGCAAACTCATCTCCACCCAGTCGGGCCACCAGGTCCGAGGCACGCAGACACTCGCGTATCCGTTGTGTGGAGAAGATCAAAACCTGATCGCCGGCGGCATGGCCCAGTGTATCGTTGACCTGCTTGAAATGGTCGAGATCGACCAGCATCACGGCCAGGGTTTGCTGATTGCGGGCTGCCATGACCAGGGAGCGGGCGAGATGTTCTGCAAACAGCATCCGGTTGGGGAGGGATGTCAGAGTGTCATGGTGGGCCAGGTGTTGCAGCCGGTCTTCCATGCGTTTGCGTTCCAGGATGCCTGACAGGGTAAAGGCGATGCTGGACAGAAAGGCCTCTTCGTCCGGATGCTGGCGGTGCTGCGGGCGCAGGTAGAAGGTCATGACGCCCAGCAGGGTGTCGCGGGAGAGAATGGGCACACAATAGTGGCCGTGGGGTTGGATGCCCTCGTATCGGGTGGTATGTCGGTCATCCACCGTCGTGACGTACAGGATCTGTCTGGCGGCCGCCGCCTGGCCACAAAGGCAGTGGCCGGGTTGAATGGCGGCGCAGGTATGGAGCAGCTCCGGTGACAGACCATGGGAGGCGGTCAGGTGGAGCAGACCATCTTCCGGGTCGAACAGGAAGATGGCCCCCTTGTTTTCCAGGCGCAGATAGGGGACCGTCAAGATGATGTGCAGGGCCACCTCCATCTGGCGCTGCAGGGAGAGGGGTTCCAGCGAGGTCTCCAGCAAGGCGGTCAGGGCCAGACGGGCCGATTGAGCCCGTATGTCGTTGGCTTCCATCTGGCGCAACTCGTCTCCCATCTTCTGCATGACATGCAGGAGGAAGCCTATTTCATCTTTTGGGATGGTCGGAATCTTGGCGTTCAGATTGCCTGCAGCGATCTCCCTGGCAAATTGGACGGCAATCTTCAGAGAGGCAGTGATGGAACGGGTGACCAGCAGGACCAGCAGGGCCGAGACCAACATGGAAAAGACCAGCAGTATGGCATAGGTCTTTTCTGTGCGCCCCATCAGCTTCTCCCGGTTGTGGGTCAGAGAGGCCAATCGTTGCTCAAGCATGGTATGCAGATGCTGCGCGGCCGGGACCAGGCCGGTCTCCACGGCGACGATTTGTGCGTCGTGGGAAGCAGGCGGGTGATCAATGGTCGATTGCAATATGTCCAGATAACGTTGGGCAACCTTTGCGGCCTCCTGCCAGTTTGGCCGGTCAGGGAAGGGGGCGCGGGCCTGTTGTTCCGCAAGCATCTGGTGGAGGCGCACCATCCAGCCGTGGGCCTGTTCTGCCCAGCGTGCTTCACGGCGCAGCAGATAATTTTTTTCGTGGCGTCTGGCTTCCAGCAGGGCTCCGTGCATGCGCAACAAGCCGTCCTGATCCCCCTCCATCCGAATCAAGGTCTGCATGTTTTGCCAAGCCAGGGATGCCAGGAGCAGCATCAACCCGACCATGGCGCCAAATCCCAAGCCCAGCTTGTGGTCGATATACATGAAAGATCAATCCATGTCCTGTCATCTCCCGGTTCAACGGTATCCGGATGGGACGCGCCTTGTCGTGTCGGTTACTCCACCCAGCTCAAGGATGATAACTCACTTTCGTATCAGGAAAAGGAAAATCCTGTTGCCGATGTTCATTCAGGTCGATTCCTGACACGATCGCGCAGGTGACAGGCCAGGCAGAAGAGGCCTGCCACAATCAAAAAAAAGCCGCCGCCCATGGAAGGAATGCGCTCCAGCACAGCGTCATCGGGCTGGTCGGGATTGTAGTAAACCCGGACCTGCTTGCCGATGGGATAGCGTTGGGTGAGGCGCGCGGCAAACTCTTTCAACAGGAAGGACTGATCGCCCCAACCAAACTCGATCCGTTTTCCCATGCGGGATTGGTTGTGGACGGTATAGACGTAGTGGATATCGGTGCGGCACAACAGCCAGGATGAGGCTTCTCGATGGCAGGGTGTATCGGAGGCAGCGGCGGTGGCGATTGTGCCGTCGATGGCTGGCCAGGACTGGCTCTGGTGGGCGCGGTAAAAAGGATAACAGCCGACGATCATCAACAGGACGCTCGCAACAAGCAGGAGAGTGCAGAGTGGCAGAGCATGAATTCCTTCCATGAGCAGCCTGATGGAGATGGACCGGGCAGACGTCCGGCAACCTGTACTGATGTGTCCCGAAATTGTCGCATCCTGCACGGATGCTTTCGTGATGTATTGATTGTTGTCTGAAAGCCGTTGCAGGTCCGGTTGGACCATCCCCCTGGCAGGTCCGGGGCAAAGCCTTGGGAGTTGGACTGCGGTTGTTGGCAGGCTTTCACAGGCGTTCGACGCGGTTATTGCATCGGCTCCACGCCTCCACAGCGTGCCGCAGGCGAACCTCTTCGGGTTGTGGCCATGCCGTATGATGGAAAGGGGCCGGAGCTGCCTGGCAAGCTGTTGGCCAGTGGTTGAGCAGCGTTGACCGACCCGGCGGATGCTTTCCCAGGTGCCCGGATCGGTCCATGGATGGGGGTTGATCATGATGGCTCACTCCATATGGTGACAGGCAGTGCCTGGCCCGGAGGGAGTCGGGGCCGGGCCAGGCGGTTGGTTGATGGACGTGGGGGTGGAGCAGTGTCAGGTCCTGGCATACAAGGGTGGTACATCCCGCTGTTGGGCGCCGACGTAGACTTGGCGGGGCCGGCCGATCCCCTCGTCGGAGCCGATCATTTCGCACCATTGGGCAATCCAGCCCGCACAGCGGGAGACGGCGAAGATGACCGTGAACATGTTCGGGGGGATGCCCATGGCGGAGAGGATCACCCCGGAGTAGAAATCGACGTTGGGGTAGAGTTTTTTATTGATGAAATACTCATCCTGCAGGGCGATTTCTTCCAGTTTGAGGGCGACCCGGAAGAGGGGATCGTCGCCATGTCCCACTTCGTCGAGCACTTCATAGGCGGTCTGGCGTAAAATCTTGGCGCGGGGATCATAATTTTTATAGACCCGGTGGCCAAAGCCCATCAGGCGGAAGGGATCATCCGGCTCCTTGGCGCGGCGGATAAACTCCGGAATGCGGTCCTCTGTGCCGATTTCCCGCAGCATTTTCAGTACGGCCTCATTGGCGCCACCGTGGGCCGGACCCCACAGTGAACCGACCCCGGCAGAGATGGCCCCGAAAGGATTGGCCTGGGAGGAGCCGGCCAGTCGTACCGTCGAGGTGGAGGCGTTCTGTTCATGGTCGGCGTGCAGGAGCATGATGCGGTCCAGCGCCTTGGCCAGGACGGGAGAGACGACGTACTCCTCGCAGGGCACGGCTTGCAACATGTACAGGAAGTTTTCTGCATAACCGAGATTGTTTTTCGGGTACATGAAGGGCTGACCGGTATGATACTTGTAGGCGGCAGCCGCAATGGTGGGCATTTTGGCGATAATACGGAAGGCGGAGATGCGCCGGTGCATGGGATCGCGAATATCCAGGGAGTCGTGGTAGAAGGCAGAGAGGGCGCCGACCACCCCCAGCACAATGGCCATGGGATGGGCATCCCGCCGGTAACCCGAGTACAGTTTCAGCAACTGCTCGTGCATCATGGTGTGGCGGGAGACGATTTTGCGGAATTCGTCGTTTTGCTTGTGGTTGGGCAACTCGCCGTTGAGCAGCAGGTAGCAGACTTCCATGTGGTCGCACTTTTCGGCCAACTGTTCGATGGGATAGCCCCGGTAAAGCAGCACACCGGTTTCACCATCGATAAAGGTAATTTTGCTCAGGCAGGAGGCGGTCGAACGGAAACCCGGGTCCAGGGTGAACAGTTGCAGTTCTTTGTAGAGGTTGCGGATATCGACGGCATCTGGACCTTCGTTGCCGTGTACGATGGGAAATTCCGCTTCACGGTTGGTACGATTGTCGCGGATGGTGATGGTCTGTGCGGACATGGTGCGCTCCTTCGCAGGCGTTGCTGGATGGGTGAAAACAGAATGGTTGGCGCTCTCCGGCCGGATGGCGTGCGACCGGTCCGGCAGAGGGGTGGCAAGCGGGTCAGCCATGGTGCGGACCGCTGATACGGCTCAATTCATGAATCCGGGAGACTGATCGCCGCCAGGCAAAGGCTGCCGGTCCTTCTGCGCAGGCCTCGTCCAGCTCCACCTGGCTGTATATCTGGAGAGGAATGCGATGTTCGTAGAGCAGATCCACCAACACCACAAATCGCATGGCCATGTCGGCGCTGTCGCAGGAGAGTTTGGGCAGGCCGGAAATGATGACCATTTTGGCCTGGTGGCAGAGATTCATGTATTCGGCCCGGCCCAGCATCCGGTTGCACAGCTCCTCGAAGCCAAACCAGAAGATGCCGTTGGTGACGCCATGGGCCTGGACCGGGGTATGCCGCAACTGGATGGTCGTGGACTGGGGGGTGCCGTGGGCAAGGAGGGTGAAGAGTTCGGCCGCCGAGCCGGAGGTTTGACCGGCATGGCCGGCGGATTGGCGACGCCAATCGGCGCCATGGCCCAGTTCGCAGACATGAATCCGTTTTTTCAGCAGGGCGATGAAGGGCAAGACGCTGCCGCGGTTGAAGCCATCCTGGAAGAGTTGGTCCGGGGCCCAGTTGCTGGTGGCGCAGACCGTGGTGCCGCACTGGTGGAGGGCCCCCAGCAACCGCCCCAGCAGCACCCCGTCGGCAATATTGGTAATGTAAAATTCGTCGAAACAGAGCAGGCGGGCTTCCGCAGCGATCTGGCTGGCAACGTGGAGGACCAGATCGACGTTTTGCGGGGGATGGGCCTGGTGCAGGCGTTGATGCAACTCTTCCATGAAGGGGTGGAAGTGGACCCGGCGTTTTTCTGTGATGAGAACACTGTCAAAGATGAACTGCATCAGGAGGGATTTGCCGCGGCCGACATCCCCATGCAGGTAGACGCCCCGGACGGCCGGAATCTCGCCGGTCAGGCCGCGCCAGACCTCCACACCGCGCCAGGGGATGCGTCGGACCGGCAGGTTCATGTGGGCCGCCACCTGATCCAGCAGCGGCAGGATGGTCTCCTGGGCGCCATCCCGTTGAATGTTGCCGCTGGCCAGCGCCTGACGCCACCGGCAACCCGGCCCCGTCGCCCGATCACCTGACCCGATATCCGCCTGGTCCAATTCCCACGGGAACAATGAATAAGCCTGTCCGATCATGATGGTCACTCCATGGCGTCAGTCGTGTGATACCCAGACAATCGATCCCCGATATGTATCATTGAATGCTAATATTCAGTTTTTCTAATATGCACCCGAATGCGATGCACGGGATGGTGCGAATGCATGGTTGAGTGGGTGCAGGGAATTGTAAATAAAAATTTGCGCAAGCCAACCCCTTTTTTTTGCGATGCAGCAAAAAAATCTTGTGCCGTCTGTCGTCTCATGGCATTATCCTATGGCCCTCCTGTATGCTCTTGCCGCGAGGCGGGTTCGGTCTGCCCGGAGACCGGCAAAAGTTGTTTTTCTCCATCCGGTCCTATCCTTACAAAAGTAATGTTTGTCGAGAAGAGCTCCTTGATCTGTTCCGGTTTGGCGAGGGCATTGCGGGCGGTGGCGACATAGTTGACCGAGGTCCGGCCGATCCGGGTCCGGTGGACTTCGAACCGCAAGATGGAGCCCAGCTCCACCCGTTCGTTGAATGCCAGGCGATCCATGGCAACGGTGACGAATTCGCAGGCAGGATAATCCAGGCGAGCCGCGATGTAGGCGGCTTCATCGACCCATTTGAGCAGTTGCCCACCAAACAAATAACCATAGTGGTTTAAATATTCTGGAAGAACAAGTTTGTAGGTTTCCATGGTGCCGGGTCCGCCGTCGCTCCGCGGTTGGGGTGGTTGAGGAGAAGAGATAGCCGGTTTTGGTCCTGTCTTGACCCATTGGGCCGATTGTAAACAGTTTATGTTCTGGATGCACGTATTTTTTTGCAGTGCAGCATTTTTTTTCTTGTGTCGGTCTGGCGGATCTGTTATGCACAGAATGCGTTGTGCTTCTTATTTAGATAAATTTAATTTATTATTAATAAAATGTATTTATACAATAATATCCTAATATTACTGACTGCTAATATTTGCAGTGGTGATGGCAAACAGTCTGGAGTA
>JAMOAX010000132.1:0-8206 GCA_039908555.1 Magnetococcus sp. DMHC-8 | reverse complement strand
GGGCGGTATCCGTCTGTATGCGGTGCCCATCCGCATGGGTGAGCAGATCATTGGCGGTATCAATTTTGGTTATGGGTCGCCGCCCCGCAGTCGGGAAAAATGGGTGGAACTGGCGGACAGGTTTCAGATTGACGTGGAGAGGGTGGCCCAGGTGGCCCAGGCCTATCAGCCGCGACCGCCGTTTGTCATTGATCTGGCCAAACACCGACTGGCGGAGGCGGCCAATCTGATCGGTCTGCTGGTGGCCCGCAAGCGGGAGGAGGCGGTCCTCAAGGAGAGTGAGACCCGTTTGCGGGAGATTGCCGCCACCCTGGCCGAAGGTTTGCTGGTGATCGATGGGCAGGAACGGATCACCTTCATCAATCCCACGGCCTTGGCCTTGCTGGGGTGGGATGAGTCGGCAGTGATCGGGCGAGAGGTTCATGCGCTGTTGCATACCGACGACCGGTTGTGTCCGGTCGCGCACTGTCCCATCCGGGCGGTGATGGAGACGGGCCAGATCGTCAACCGGGAGGAGATGTGGTTTCGCTGTCGTCATGGCCATGCGCTGCCGGTGCGGGTGGTGGCGTCGCCCATTGTGCGCGGTGGTGCGGTGCAGGGTGTGGTGGTGGCTTTTCGGGACATTACCGAGCGCAAGCGCATTGAAGAGCATTTGCGGCAGGCCAAGGAGCAGGCCGAACAGGCTGCTCGGGCCAAAGGGGAATTTTTGGCCGCCATGAGCCATGAAATCCGCACGCCCATGAATGTGGTGCTGGGCATGTCGGAGATGTTGCTGGAGACGGATCTGGACCCTGTCCAGCGCCGTTTTGCCCAGATCATGCACCACTCTGGCAAGGCCTTGTTGGGCGTGATCAATGATGTTCTGGACTTTTCCCGCATCGAGGCAGGCGGCATCACCCTGGCTGAGATCGCTTTTTCTCCCCGTCAGGTGGTGGAGGAGACGGCCCGGTTGATGCAGATTGCCGCCGAGGAGAAGGGGTTGCTCCTGGAGGTGGATCTGTCGGACGACCTGCCGGCTGCCGTCATGGGGGATGACGGGCGGATACGCCAGGTGCTCATCAATCTGCTGGGCAACTCGATCAAATTCACCCACCAGGGCCGGGTCGGCGTGGGTCTGGCCCGGCACCCCGACGAAGCGGATTTTTTGCTGTACCGGGTCGTTGATACGGGGATCGGGATTGCCCCGGACCAGATCGGCCAGGTGTTCGAACGGTTCACCCAGGCCGATGCGGGCATTACCCGACAGTATGGGGGCACCGGGCTGGGTTTGACCATTGCCCGGCATCTGGTGGCGTTGATGGGTGGCCGGATCTGGGTGGTCAGTCAGGTGGGCCAGGGCAGTCAATTTTTCTTCATGTTGCCCCTGCGTCCGGCGACCCTGCCGGCCGCCCCGGCGTGGGTCGAATCCTCCGTGGCGACCGGTACCCGCAGCCTGCGCATCCTGCTGGCAGAGGATGTCGAGGAAAACCAGGTGCTGTTCGAGGCCTATCTCACGCAGACCCCGCACCGGTTGGTCATGGTCAACGACGGTCTGGAGGCCATCGCCCGCGTGCAGGAGGCCACCTTCGATGTGGTGGTCATGGACGTGCAGATGCCGAAGATGGACGGTTACACGGCGACCCGCTGGATTCGGCAATGGGAGCAGGAGACGGGGCGTGCGCCCGTTCCGGTCATCGCCCTGTCCGCCCATGCCATGGAGGGGGAGATGGAACGCAGCCGGCAGGCCGGTTGTACCCAGTACCTCTCCAAACCGATCCGGAAAAAAGCGTTGCTGGATCTGCTGCACCAGCTTGCTGATCGGCTGTCATAGCGGGCGCTCGGCCTGTCAGGCTGCGGTGCGTGCACCGTAACGGCTCAGGGCCGCCAACAGGGTTTTTTTGTTGATCGGTTTGCCCAGGTAGTCGTCGAAGCCGGCGGCCCGGCTCCGTTCGGCCTCGCCTGCCATGGTATGCGCCGACAGGGCGACGATCAGAAGCGGTGTGCGCCGGGTCTCCTGTTCCCATCTGCGAATCCGTTCCGTGGCCTGCAGACCGTTCAACACCGGCATTTCAATATCCATCAACACCAGATCGAACAGCTCTTCCTGTACACGTTGCACACCCTCTGCCCCATTGTTGACCATGGCCAGGCGGTGGGGGGAGTTGGACAAGTAGATATCGATCAATGCACGGTTTTCTTCCATGTCTTCCACCAGCAGAATCCGCAACGGGCGGCTTTGCAGGTCTGCGGGTGGCGGGGGTGGGTCCGGCATCCGGTCCGGGATGCTGACCGGGGCAGGGCGCCATGGCAGGGTAAAATGAAACCGACTGCCCTGGCCGTAGGTGCTTTCGACCCAGATGCGGCCTCCCAGTTTGTCCAGCAACCGTTTGGTCAGTGGCAGGCCCAGACCCGTACCGCCATACCGTCTGGACAGGCCGGAGTCGAACTGGGTAAAATTTTCAAAAATTGTGTCCAGATATTCAGAACGGATACCGATACCGCTATCGGCGACGGTGCACTGCACGGCCGGTGGCTGCCCGTCATTCTGGCCGATCTCGACCACCACCCCGCCCTGTTCCGTAAATTTCAAGGCGTTGTTGATCAGGTTGAACAGACATTGACGGAACCGCAACGTATCGGAGAGCAGATATTCCGGCAGACGGGGGTCCACTCTGAGCGTCAGGGACAACCCTTTTTTCCTGGCCAGCACCTGCAGCATGTCCACCACCTCCTGTGCCTCTTGCCGCACCGGCACCGACTCTTCCAGAATGGGCAGCTTGTCTGCTTCGACTTTGCTCAGATCCAGGATGTCATTGATCAACTGCAATAAACTGGTCCCGGCATTTCTCAGCATGGTCAGGTGGTGCTGTTGTTCCGTATTCAATTCGGTCTCTAGCAGCACCTCGCTCATGCCCAGGACAATGTTCATGGGCGTACGGATTTCATGGCTCATGGCAGACAGAAAATCGGTCTTGGCCCGATTGGCCGCTTCCGCCTGTGCCTTGGCACGGGCCATCTCCAGTTGGGCCTCCTTCTGGGCGGTGATATCCGTGACGAAGCCATGCCACAGGGTGGCACCGTCCGCTTCCCGCTCCGGTACCGAGTCGCCGAACAGCCACCGTTCCGTGCCATCGGGGTGGCACACCCGGAATTCATGCTGCCAGGGCGTCAGCGTCTCTGCCGAGTGCCGGATGGACTGCCTGACACTGGCCTGGTCGTCCGGGTGGGTGAGACGCAGGATGGAGGAGGCATCCTCGCACACCTCTTCCGGTGTCAGTCGATAGATGTTGCGGATGGCATCGCTGGCATACGGCAGGCAGGAACTGCCGTCCGGGTTGAGCCGGTATTGATAGATGAGTCCGGGCAGTCGGGAGGCAATCTTGTTCAGACGGTGGTAGAGTTCCTGCGTGTGTATCGCGTTGCGTCTGCTTTCGGCCCGCAGGGCCGTGATCACCAGGCTGACCACCGTGTGGGTCACAATATAGATCCAGAGGATCAGCAGATTGTGCTTGCCACTCAGGTGGAAGGGACCGTGGCCGATGGCCGTGCCCCAGGCCGACAGCACGGCGTCCGCCAGGACTGTCAGGGATGCGCCGATGATGCCGAACCGCAAGGCGGCCCACATGACCACCAGGACGGGGACGAAGGCCAGCGTAAGATGACGGGGTGACAGGAAGATGAACCAGTTTGCCCCCAGCAGCACGACGGCCACGATCAACGCCTCCAGGGTTTGCTGGCGCAAAAATTGGCAATTATCACGGGACAAGGCCAGCAGCAGGGGAGCAGCCAGGAGCACCCCGACGGTATCTCCCATCCACCAGGTGAACCAGGCTGGTCCCAGGTCGGCTGTTGGCAGGAGGTTGCTCAGCCACAGCAGGAGGATGCCGTTACTGGCCGATACCATCATGCCCGCCATGGCGGTGATCACCAGCCAGATGACATCGCGTTTGTAGTCGAATGTCCATCGAAAATCGACATGACGCAACCAGGTGGCAGTCAGCAGAGATCCCAGGGTGTTGCCTGCGGCGATGCCGATGGCCAATGGCAGGGCAGAACCGATGCTTACATTGACCAGCAGGGCGCCCAGGCAGACCGCCGGCCAGAGCCCGGTCCCCCAGCGCAGCAGGGCGGCCACGGCAATGCCGGCCGGCAACCAGATCAGGGTGATGTGCTGGCCGATGGCGGGGATGGCCAGACCCAGTCGACCGGAGATATAGTAGGCAGCCGTGACCAGCAGTACCCGGACCAGCCAGCGTGGCGTAATTTTATATGTCATGATGGTATGTTGTTATGTGGTATCGTCCGAATTTGCTTCCTCGGGTTGTTGTTGGGTGGTCTGCTGGAAAAACCGGAAACAGTTCTTGCCGTCCCGTTTGGCCATGTACATGGCATGATCGGCATGGGTGAGAAGGAGGCTCAGGGTATCGCAGTCTTGCGGAAACAGGGTGATGCCCACGCTGCCGGAGATGGTGACCGTATGGCCGTACAGGTTGAAGGGTTGGGAGAGGGAGAGCAGCACCTTGCGTGCCACCATTTCGGGGTCCATGGGAAAAGCGATGCTGGAGAGGATCATGGTGAATTCGTCGCCGCCCATGCGGGCCACCGTATCGGAGTGGCGCACGCACTCTTTCAGACGGCAGGCGGCCTGGCGCAGCAACTCATCGCCGGCGGCGTGCCCCAGGGTGTCGTTGATCTCCTTGAACCGGTCGAGATCGATGAACAGTATGGCCAGGTGCTCCTGATTGCGGCGCGCCAGGGCGACGGCCCGCTCCAGGCGGTCCATGAACAGGTTGCGATTGGGCAGGTCGGTCAGACTGTCAAAGGTTGCCTGATAGCGGATGATCGCCTCCGCCTTGCGTCGTTCCATGAACAGGCGGATGCGCTGGCGCAGCACGGCCCAGTGAATGGGCTTGGTGACGTAATCGTCGGCGCCCACCGCAAAGGCCTGGTCCACCGACTGGTCGTCAGACAGGCCGGTCATCATCACGATGGGCACCCGGGCGCCGCCCGGCAGTTTGCGGATGATATCGCAGGCCGCAATGCCGTCCACAACCGGCATGCTGACATCCAGCAGTACCATATCCGGTGGGGTTTGGACAAAGCGGTCGATGGCACCCTGGCCGTCCTGGGTTTCGATGACATCATACCCGTCTTTTTTCAGGAATCGGGTCAGGAGCGCCAACATGCACTCGTCGTCATCCGCGACGAGAATGAGCGGATTGCTGGGCGGGTCCGCATTGCAGATCGACAGTTCTCTGGGCGGGTGGTGTGTCATGCGGGAGGTACCTCATTCGCGCGTCGCACTATCGACGCTTTTTTCAAAGGAGGGCGCCGGCCTGGCGAGTGTCAGGCAATACTGTTGCAGGGCCCGATGGACCAGCACACCGCTGGCCCGCAACTGCTCCACCAATGGCCCTGCCTCGCTCAGTGTACCAGTTCGGACAATGGATTCAAGGGCGGATGCCACGCTGCCCAGTTGAAAGAGACCGAGCTGTTTGCAGGCACCCTTGAATGAATGGGTTTCCATGGCCATCTCTTCCGCCTGGCCGGTCTGGAACGCCTGCTGAATCCTGGCAGGGCGAGTCAGCATGCCGGCCTGAAAATGTTGAATCACCATGAGAAAGTGTTCACCGAGTTCCTGTCTCATTTCGGCCAGTCGGGCAAAATCCAGGAGATGGTGACCGTCTGCAGGCTGGTGCTCCCCGTTCCCGGTGGCCTGGACAGAGTCGGGTGGTGTGGCGGGCATGGCACCGCCGGGTTGGCCCGTGTTCATCCTTCTGCCTCGCTGTGGTTGGGGATATGGGTGGACTGCAGAACCCGTGCCACCGTCCTGACGACGGTCGCTGTCTGGAATGGTTTGGCGATGACATCGACTGCCCCGAGTCCACGGGCCATCGTCAGGCTCAACTGCGGGTTCATGGCCTTGTATCCGCCCGATATGGCGATAATCTTGCAGCCCGGGTGGCGACGCAGGACGGTGGTCAACAGGTCCAGGCCGTCCATTTCCGGCATGAAAATATCGGTGATGAGCAGATCCACCGGCGCTGCAGCCAGGGTGGCCAGACCGGATTCACCATTATCCGCCTCCAGCACCGCATGGCCGACGTGCCGCAGAATGGCAGCCAGAAAGGCCCTCATGACTTCATCATCATCCACAACCAGGATATGTGCCATTTTCTGTGTGACCTCCTGCAACGGACGGGATGAACGACTGTCCCTCTCATTGTTTTCAATTTATGCGATCATTGCAAGAAAAAAAACAGTCCCTGTCCAGTTTTTTTTTCCAGAAATTCTTGTTTTGCGGTGGACGGCACCGGGTCATCGGCCCTGCCACACCGCACTGGGTGCGTGTCATCCCGTCAGGAAATGCTGCAAAGCCTGTCGCACCCGATCACTTTCTGTGTGGATTGCCGCCAGCATGGCCGGCATGTCTGCCGTGCCATTTCCCTGGAGGAGCGAGTGTTCCAGTACGGCACAGCGACGGGCCAACTCCTCGGCGCCATAAGCGGCCACGATGCCCTTCAGTTGGTGGGCGGTCTGCTGCAGGGTTGCCAGGTCGTCGGCCTGCCAGGCGTTGGTCAGTGTCTCGAGTCGTCCGGGCAGATTTTTGAGAAACAGGGCCAGGAGCCGCCCAAAGCCGGCGCCGGTCGCGGTTTGCAGTTGGGCCAGCGCCTGGGCGCGAATGGCGGATACTGCCGCATGGCGCTCCTGCGCGTGGTGGCTGTCGTCAACCGGTTGGATGCCGGGTGGCGGGGTTGGCGCCATGGCAAGCCCCTGGGCCGGCTGACCATCGGCCGCCACAGGTTTCATGGTGCACCCTCCGGTGGCAGCAAGGTGACGGTGATGGTGGTGCCCTCCTGCTCTGAACTGTGCAGGTGGATGCTGCCCTGCTGGGTCTCTGCCATCAGGCGGGCGGAGTAGGTGCCCAGTCCCGTGCCGCCCTGCTTGCCATGGGTCACATATTTGTCAAAAAAAGTGTCGCGAATGGCCTCCGGCACCGCTCCCTGGTTGTGGATCGCGATGGCGGCCGTCCGGTTGCCGGTCTGCAGGGCAATCGTGACGGTCTGCCCCGTCGGGGAGGCCTCCAGGGCATTCTTGCACAGGTTGGCAAACAGGGTATAACAGAGCGTTTTGTCGCCCAGCACGGTAAAGGTTTGCCGGTCTTGCGCGGGTTGCCCATCGATGGTGATGAGGGTTGCCAGTTGCTTGCGGTCGATCCAGACCCGGTGATCGACCAGGATGCGCTGGAGGATGGGCAGCAGCGGGAGAGGTTGCAGCACGGCTTCATACCGTCCCTGTTCCATGTTGATCAGGTGCATGGACATGTTGACCATCTCCTGCAGCCGGTTGGCCGCGTCGCGGATCATCTGATGGAACTCTTTCAGCTCGGTCGGGGAGAGTTGATCGTCGGTCAGCAGCAGCTCTGTGCAACCGAGGATGCCGCTGATGGGCGTTCTGAGGTCGTGGCGGGTGATGGCCTCCACATCCTTGCGCAGCTTTTCCAGCTCCTGCAGGGCGATGTATTGCTGCTTGAGTTGCACGTGGGCCGCATGCATGGCCAGGTGGGTGCCTACCCGGGCCATGACGACCGGAATGCTGAACGGTTTGGAAATGTAATCCACCGCTCCCGCCTCGAAGCCCCGGGTTTCGTCCGCTGCCTAGTCCCGGGCCGTGATGAAGATGACCGGAATGTCCCGGGTCGCCGGGTCGGCCTTCAACCGTTCACACACCTCGAACCCATCCATTTCCGGCATCATGATGTCCAGCAGGATGAGATCCGGTCGCGGTGCGACCGTGACCGCCTTCAGGGCGACCTTGCCATTGATGGCCGGGCGCACGATATACTGGTCGCCCAACACCTTTTTCAGGATGGCAATATTTTCGGGCGAATCGTCCACCACCAGGATGGTGTGGCGTGTCTGGATGGGTGTGGTGTTCATCGGGTTTCTTCCAATGGGGTCCGGAGAGTGGGGCCGGCAATCTTGTGGAGCAGGTCCAGGAGAGGGGGTTTGCGGAGGGGTTTGGTCAGGTAGTGATCGCAGCCGGCCGCCTGCAGGCGTGCCGCCTCTTCTGTCATCTCATGGGCCGACAGGATGATGATGGGCACGGGGGGGATTTCCTGTTCCCGTTCCCACTGGCGTATCCGGCGGGCGGCGGTGTAGCCGTCCATGGCCGGCATCTGGACATCCATGACCACTGCGTCAAACCCACCCTCCTGCACGCGGGC
>JAMOAX010000300.1:0-1610 GCA_039908555.1 Magnetococcus sp. DMHC-8 | reverse complement strand
TCGTCAGCATGGTGCGCACCCAGCAGGCACCACATGCAGCCGCTGCGGTCGTAGCCCATGTCGTACAGGGGGGAATACGGCAGCGACTCCTGTTTGATGTATTCCCTGACGTTCTGGCCGGTCCAAAAGGCAATCGGCGTCGACCGGGGCGATTGCATGTGATAGGCGTTGCAGCCATGCTGCTTGTACGAAAGTTCCCTTTGCATGGACTCTCCCGCCCGCGTGCCGACGAACGGTGGGCCGAAAATTTTCATGGCCCTGGCCAGGGGTTCTTTCTTGAGCACGTCGCAACATTTGTCTGACACCCGAAAGCCGCAGGTGATGAGCGGCTTCCAGACATCAGGGATCTCACCCAGTCGGCTTTTGGTTCCTCTGGAGGTCATTCCGGTCAGGCGCAGCCGTTTGGTTGCCGTTTCCCCCTGGGCGCGTTGCACCTCACCGACATACTGGGAGACGCGCTTGCTCACCACCGGATAGCCAAAGGTCTCGATCACCTGCCGGAACCCTCGCTTGGGCCGGATCTCATGCACATGCGGGATGCTGCGGACAAAATGGACGTTTTCGGGAAATTCCAACCCGGTGTTGGAGAACACTGCGGGCACGTTCGGGTATCCGCATTTGTTCCGCACCAGATCCAACAGCACCGTCGAGTCGAGCCCGCCGGAGAAGGATACGGACACCCGTCCGCCGTGCCTGGAATACCAATCGACAATTCGGTCACATGACTCTTCGATTTTGCGGTCCAGGGTCCAGGCGTATCGGGACTTCAGCTCCCCATCCGTGAGGAGTGCTTTCGAGTGACTCGTCATCTACTGACACTCCTTTTTTCCAACGGCTGTTGGACAAATGGACGACGGAACTCCGTTGATTGCTCTGGTGTTCCTTCCAGGTGTTGTCGCTGCCACAGCCACACATATTTGTCTCTTCCGGGTCTGCCTGATCTGGTATCTCGGCCGGAATGGGAATATCCAACCCGCCGCCAGCCATCGAACCGATAAATGTTGCCGGAGTGCTGTGCGGCATCCTGATAGCTGATGGCGTACTGATAGCCGCCATCCAAGTATGGAAAGACGAATTCCCGCCACAAACGCAGGGCAACACGGCAGAGACCCGGTCGTACCGCACACAGTCGCGAGAGTTCCACCGTATTGCTTCTGTCCAGTCCCTCTACGCCACCGACTCGCTCACGGATGAGGGTAGAGGTCATGGTCACCGCCACCGGCTGCCCCTCCTGGAACAACCCATGATGGACCCCACGCTGCTTGCCGCGCCGCAAAGGCCCCATGCGATGTTCCCAGGCGATCAGGCAGGCATTGGCTGTTGCCAAATCAATGGACTCATAGGTGATGAGCATGGTCCCCTCAGAAAAGCAAAACCCCGCCAAGGCGGGGTCAATTGATTGCAGAACACCAGATGTCAGGAAGGATTCGGGCGATATCTCACGTCAGCCCAAACCCGGAGATCATCCATTTGGTGGCGGTGATTTTCATTGCCATCGCCGTCCCGTTGGCCGCCAAAGTCCGGTTGCCGGTCGATCCTCCTGGGGACAAGGTGAGCGTGTCCGTCGCAATGCTGATGGTGACCGTGTTCCGCTCATTGACAAACCAGAT
>JAMOAX010000131.1:0-8250 GCA_039908555.1 Magnetococcus sp. DMHC-8 | reverse complement strand
GTATGTGCCATCGGCACAGAAGACGGATGATGAATCGGCCACCATTGGTGAAATTTTTCTGGACTGCAGTTACAACCCGGTCAAGCGGGTGGCCTACAAGGTGGAAAATGCCCGGGTGGGCCAGCAGACCGACTATGACAAGCTGATCATGGAGATTGAGACCAATGGGGTGGTCTCTCCCGAGGATGCCCTGGCGTTGGCGGCCAAGATATTGCAGGACCAGCTGAGCCTGTTCATCAACTTTGACGATGTGCCCATGGGTGATGCCCTGGAGGAGTCTGCCCTGCCCAAGTGGAATCCCAACCTGTTCCGCAAGGTGGATGAGTTGGAGCTGTCGGTACGTTCGGCCAATTGTCTGAAGAATGATGAGATTGTCTATATTGGTGACCTGGTTCAGAAGACCGAGGCAGAGATGCTGAAGACTCCCAATTTTGGGCGCAAATCCCTGAACGAGATCAAGGAGGTGCTGGATGAGATGGATCTCAGCCTGGGGATGATTCTGGAGGGGTGGCCGCCGGACAATATCGAGGAACTGGCCAAACAGTTTGAAGACGAGCATTTCTAGGGGTAGCGCAGCATGAGACACCAGCGACACGGGCGCAAGATGGGCCGCAGCAGCAGCCATTTTCAGGCGATGATCAGCAACATGCTGGTGAGCCTGTTCCGCCATGAACGGATCGAAACCACCACACCGAAGGCCAAGGAGCTGCGCAGCATCGCCGATCAGATGGTGACGTTGGGCAAGCGGGGTGATCTGCATGCCCGTCGGCAGGCGTTGAGCCGGTTGCAGGACAAGGACATTGTCCACAAGCTCTTTTCGGACATTGCCGAGCGGAACCGGACCCGTCCGGGTGGCTATACCCGGGTGCTCAAGACCCGGGACCGTTACGGGGATTGTGCCCCCATGTCCTTGATCGAACTCGTGGAGAGGGTTGAAAAGTAGGGCCTGTTGTGTTCTGATCACCCGGGTTTTGTGGACCGGGTATGGGACTGTGGGCTGTGCGGTGGTTCGCGAAGGCGGCTGCCGTTCCTCGGAAGATGAATGACAACGGCCTCTGGCGCGCCCCGGTCCGGGCTGCTGGTGCGGGCATGACAGGGGCGGTCGACCGTTACGGTCCCCACGGGGTGATGGGTGTGGCGGGTTGAGGTTGCCGGCATCCTGAGTCACCATGACGCCCAAGGCCATCGCGATGCGTTGTATTTTCTATAGATTCCCCGGTTTGTCGTACTCCCTCCTGGTTGTTTTCCTGGTTTTCTTGTTTGTTGCGGGTCTGAGTGGTGTCGCCTTGGCTGTGCCGCCGGAGATGTCGGCGGTTGCCGGGAGCATGGGTGGTGCGGACTCGTCGCAGCATCATGAGTTTATCGGTCTTGCCGATGCTTCCGACCTGGCAGGTTCTTCGACCTATTCCCGTGATACCACAGTGCGTTCCAGTGTCGGCACGTATACGCCGGGATATGCCCTGGACAGGCCGGGCCTGCGCTTGCGGGCCGAGGCGTATTTGAGCACGGTCAGCTATGGAGATGTGCCCTGGCGCCGCCGCTGGTATCCGTATGCCCAGGGGGATGAGATAATGGGTGACGGTGAGTTGCGCTATCTGGTGCAGGGGCCGGAGACCCTGGTGGAGTTGGCGCGTCTGTTTGACCTGGGGTTCAGTGAGCTGCGCGATGCCAACCCGGACACCAACGTCTGGGTGCCGGAGCCGGGCAGAGTGGTGCGCATTCCTTTTCGCCGTGTCCTGCCCCATTCAACGGCGCGGGTGGTGGTCAATCTGCCGGAGATGCGTGTTTACCACAAGCGTCGGGATGGTTGGCTGGACACTTATCCGATTGGCATCGGTCAGGAGGGGTTGTTGACGCCCCTGGGCATGACGAAGGTGGTACGCAAGATGGCCGCTCCTGCCTGGTATGTACCCCAATCCATTCTCAAGGAGCGACCGCATTTGCCGAAGGTGGTGCCCCCCGGACCGACCAATCCGTTGGGCACCCATGCCATTTATCTTTCCATTCCTGGTTATTTGATGCACGGTACGCAAAAGCCCTACGGGGTGGGACGCCGGGTCAGTCACGGTTGTATGCGCCTTTATCCAGAGGATATTGTGCGCTTTTTTGAAGAAGTGGCCGTGAACGACACCGTGGAGATTGTCAACCAGCCGGTCAAGGCCGGCTGGCAGGGGGAGCAGTTGTTTGTGCAGGTGCATGAGGTGCTCTCCGTCAAGGATCGGGCCAACCTGAGAAACAATGCCAGCAAGGTGGTGGCCCAGGCGTTGGCGCGGCGTTCGTTCCGGGAAGAGGTGGTCATGGACTGGCAAGGGCTGGAGCAGGCTTTGCAGCAGGCCAATGGCATTCCCCGGGTGGTGGGTCAGGTTTGGCGCCCGCCGCTGTTCGAGCACACGGGCGTGGGCTGGGCGTGGGAGGTCAAGTTGCACAGCCATGTCGGTCGGAGCCGGGCGACCGGTCGGGTAAAAACCCTGTCTGTCGTTGACCCGGTGGTGGTGCCGCTCCCTCCCCCGCCGGAGCCACTTTCCCCGCAGACGGACCAGGCTGTCAGTCAGTGGTAGCCACGATCGCTTGCCAGGACAAACAATCTGGGCTGGGATTTATGGGGTCCAGGGGAGATTATCTCCCCTGGCGGGTCCAGGGCAGGGCCCTGGGATTTTGCTGTTGCTGTTGATTTCAAGAAAGCCGAAGCCGGTTTTGCTTCGGCATCCTCAGGATGCGCCGCAGGCAAACTGGCGATGATGGTATGACACAGGGCCAATCGGGGGTTGGGGTGGCTGAAAACGCAATCGGAGCGCCGAGGGAAGGATTTCTTCCCCTGGTGCTCCGATTTGTTTTCTGCCGGTTTGTGACCGCGGGGGCAGCAATTACTTCTTGAGGCCCTTGCGGAAACCCCTCTTCGCGCGGGCGGCTTCCTCTTTGAGGCGGTCGTTCTCTTTCCGCAGGGCATCGGCATCAGCCTTCGCCCTTTCGGCGGCTGCGACGGCCGCTTTGCGATCCGCTTCTGCCTTGGCGAGCTGCTCTTGCGCGGTGGGTTCGGCTTTGGCAGGCGGTTGCGAGGCACAGCCGCTCAACACACCCAACATACCAGAGAGGAGGATAACGGGGACAATTTTCGACATTGGTTGAGTCTCCTGAAGATGAGAAAGTTCTTTTTTAGCTTCCAGCTTCCGCTCAAGCTTCCAAACCCAGGGATTGTAGCAAAAATACCGGGTTCATTTCTAATAAAAAAGCTGGGCTTCGGCCAATTTGCATGAAAAACTTTTTACGCAATTCGTGTGCCGTTCCGGTGTGTCGCGTGGTTGTTTTATGTTATTTGTATGATTTATTTGCGAAAAACACCAAACAGGTTGCGGCGACTGACCGTCAGATTGAGATGATCGGTGACGGATCTTTTGGGAGGGGTGGCGGGTTGGCGACCCAGGGCGACGGCCACGGCCTCTTCTACGGAGTTCACGCCAAGGACGGAGACCGGCAAGATTTCAACAAAATGGTGACCGACTTCCGGTTCCCAGGCGGTCAGGACGGGGATGCGTTGATCAAGATATTCCAGAATCACGCCAATACCAGCGGCGACCCGGCCCTCTTCGTCGCTGGTGAGCTGACCAATGTACCTCAGTGGGGGAGTGGGCTGGGTGGGATTGTGCCAGTAGACCCGTTCCACGGCCCAGGGTGTGACCAGCAGGGCGCGGGTGGGCGCGGTGGGATGGTCGACGGGCTCCATCTGCACGCGAATGGGCAGGCGGCGATTGAGCTGGGGATCAGTGGTCGGGCGTCCCCGCAGTATGCGTTCAGAGGCGACCTGCAGCGCGACCGGGTCGGGCCATCGGCACTCCCAGCGTGGCGGTTGGGTGGTCATCAGAGCAGCAGTCCGTCCAGGGGGCTGGAGGCGGTGGCATACAGCTTTTTGGGGATGCGGCCGGCCAGGAAGGCATCCCGGCCACTTTCCACGGCTTTTTTCATGGCGCGTGCCATGCGGATCGGGTCTTTGGCCCCGGCGATGGCGGTATTCATCAACACGCCGTCACATCCCAGTTCCATGGCGATGGCGGCATCGGAGGCGGTGCCCACGCCGGCATCCACCAGCACGGGGACGGTGGCCTGTTCGATGATAATGCGCAGGGTGTAAGGATTGCGGATGCCCAGTCCGGAGCCGATGGGGGCGGCCAATGGCATCACGGCGACACAGCCCATCTCTTCAAACAGCTTGCACAGACAGGGGTCGTCCGTGGTGTAGACCATGACCTTGAACCCTTCCTTGATCAGCATTTCTGCTGCTTTGATGGTTTCCGGGTTGTTGGGCCATAAATATTTGGCGTCCGACAGGACTTCCAGTTTGACCATTTCCCAGCCACCGGCTTCCCGGGCCAGGCGCAGGGTGCGGACCGCCTCTTCGGCGGTGTAGCAGCCGGCGGTGTTGGGCAGGTAGGTATACTGTTTGGGGTCCAGGTAGTCCGTCAACAGAGTGGCGCGGGGGTCGCTGATATTGACACGTCGGACGGCAACGGTCACGATCTCGGCACCCGAGGCGGCGACGGCCTGGGCCGTTTCCTCGAAATCCTTGTACTTGCCGGTGCCGACCAGCAGACGGCTGGTGAAGCGCCGACCGGCGATGATGAGCGGATCTTCCGCCTCGCCCGCGCCGCCGCCGATAAAATGGACCACTTCGACCTGATCCCCGTCGGACAGCATCCGTTCCCCGAACTGTTGGCGCGGGGCCACCTGAAGATTGTGTTCCACGGCCACCCGGTTGGGATCAAACTGGAGCTGTTCCAGCAGTTGGCTGATGGTGATCTCCCGGGGAATGGTCATGGATTCGCCGTTGATCATGATCTGAATGGTATGCATGGAGCACTCCTGATGAAGGCAGGGTGGAAACAGGTGGCGTCTATTTTATAGATCTGCCGCCATTGAGCAATGAGAGAAAATGGCCTAAGCTCACGCCAGGGGGTATGGGCCCGGTGTGCCGTTCTGCCGGAGGGTGCCTGGCGATGGGTCGGGGAGGCCACTGGCCGGGAGACGGGCTGATGGCCTGTTTTGGAATGGGAAGGGGTTTGTATCCATGAGACAATTCGCGGAGAGACGGGTGCTGGTGACCGGTGGTGCCGGGTTTCTGGGCTCCCACCTGTGCGAGCGGTTGTTGCGGGACGGTTGTGATGTCTTGTGTGTGGACAATTTTTTTTCCGGCACCAAGGGCAACATTCTCCATTTGTTGGGCAATCCCCGTTTTGAATTGATGCGCCACGATGTCACCTTCCCGTTGTTTGTGGAGGTGGACGAAATTTACAATCTGGCCTGTCCGGCCTCGCCCATCCACTATCAGTTTGACCCGGTCCAGACGACCAAGACCAGTGTGCACGGGGCGATCAATATGCTGGGGTTGGCCAAGCGGTTGAAGGCCAGAATTTTCCAGGCTTCCACCAGCGAGGTGTACGGCGATCCCCGGGAACATCCGCAACGCGAGGAGTACTGGGGACATGTCAATCCCATCGGTCCCCGTTCCTGCTATGATGAAGGCAAGCGGTGTGCGGAGACGCTCTTTTTTGACTATCATCGCCAGCACCGGTTGCGCATCAAGGTGGCACGTATTTTCAACACCTATGGACCCCACATGCACCCCAACGATGGGCGGGTGGTCTCCAACTTTATCGTCCAGGCCCTGCGCAACCAGCCGATTACGGTATATGGCAGCGGTGGGCAGACCCGCTCTTTTTGTTACGTGGATGACTTGATCGAAGGGTGTGTCCGCCTGATGAACGCCGATGACAGTCTGATCGGTCCTGTCAACCTGGGGAACACCAGCGAGTATCCCGTATTGGCCCTGGCGGAAAAAATTGTCGCCATGACCGGATCGCGTTCCCCGATCCTGTTGAGCCCCCTGCCGACCGATGATCCGCAGCAACGTCAGCCGGATATTGCGCTGGCGCGGGCCGCGCTGGATTGGGAGCCTCGGGTTGCCCTGGAAGAGGGATTGCAAAAGACGATTCACTATTTCAAGCGCACGCTGGCGCAATAATTATCTGCTGATCGCCCCTTGCATACTGCCCGTCCAGATCCCATATAGGACGCGGTGGGTGTTTTGTTTTTTGATTGTCTTGCCAATGGAGGTTGGTCGTCGTCATGAGTGATGCAGCGCACAAGGAAACCCGGGCGTTCCAGGCAGAAGTCCGGCAACTGTTGGATTTGATGATTCATTCCTTGTACAGCAACAAGGAAATTTTTTTGCGGGAGTTGATCTCCAATGCCTCGGATGCGGCGGACAAATTGCGTTTTGCCGCCCTGTCCGACGATGCCCTGTACGAGGGCAATCCCAGCCTGGACATCCAGGTGCGGTTCGACAAGGAGGCGGGGACCATCACCGTCGCCGACAACGGCATTGGCATGAACCGGGAAGAGGTCATGGCCAATATCGGTACCATTGCCCAGTCCGGCACCAAGGAGTTCCTGAAATCCCTGACCGGGGAGCAGGCCAAGGATGCCCATCTGATTGGCCAGTTCGGGGTGGGTTTTTATTCGGCTTTTGTGGTGGCGGACCGGGTCACCCTGCTGACCCGCCGGGCGGGCGACCCCGCCGATCAGGGGGTGCGGTGGGAATCGGCCGGGGACGGGGAGTATACCCTGGAGACCCTGGAAAGGGCGGTGCACGGCACGGAGGTGATCCTGCACCTGCGTGAAGAGGAGAAGGAGTTTCTGGATGACTGGCGGTTGCGTGCCATCATCCGCAAATTTTCCGACCATGTTTCCTGGCCCATCATGATGCAGGCCAGGGAGACGGCGGTCCCGGATGCGGAGGAAGACGAAGCAGGAGAGGAAAAAACCGACGAGGCCAAGGCCGAAGCGGTGGCCGCACCGGCAGAGCAGTGGGAACAGGTGAACAAGGCCTCGGCCCTGTGGACCCGACCCAAGGCCGAGATCACGGCCGAGGAGTATACCGAATTTTACAAGCATGTTGCCCACGATTTTGAGGAGCCGTTGGCCCATCTGCATGTGCGTCTGGAGGGCAAGTATGAATACACGCTCCTCCTGTATGTGCCCCGGCGGGCGCCGTTCGACCTGTGGGACCGGGAGCGCAAGCATGGGGTCAAGCTCTATGTGCGGCGGGTCTTCATCATGGAAGGGGCCGAGGAGCTGATGCCGCGCTATTTGCGCTTTGTGCGTGGCCTGATCGACACCGCCGACCTGCCGCTCAACGTCTCCCGGGAAATCCTGCAAAAAAATCATGTGGTCGATGCCATGCGCAAGGGAGCGGTCGGCAAGGTGTTCGGTTTGCTGGAAGATCTGGCCGAGAAGGAGGCAGACCAGTACCAGACTTTCTGGAAGACCTTCGGCAAGGTGCTCAAGGAGGGGGTCATTGAGGATTATGCCAACAAGGCCCGTCTTGCCAAGTTGTTGCGTTTTGCCACCACCCACACGGATGCGGAAGAGCAGACCGTGTCGCTGGCCGACTATGTGGCCCGCATGAAGCCGGAGCAGGAGAAGATCTTTTATGTCACCGGAGAGACCCATGTGGCGGCGCGCAAGAGTCCGCATCTGGAAATATTCCGCAAAAAGGGGATCGAGGTCTTGTTGCTGTCCGATCGGGTGGACGAATGGTTTGTTTCCCACTTGCATGAATTCGAGGGCAAGTCGCTCCAGTCGGTGACCAAGGGCGATCTGGATCTGGGCAAACTGGATGATGAGGAACAGAAGAAAGATCGGGAGGAGACAGAAAACCGTTTCAAGGATCTGGTGGAGCGCATCAAGGGCGCGCTGGGAGAGAGTGTCAAGGAGGTGCGCACGACCCATCGTCTGGTGGATTCTCCCTCCTGCCTGGTGGGTGGCGACTATGACATGAGTGCCACCATGGAGCGGATTCTCAAAGATGCGGGTCAGGATGTTCCGGGCGCCAAGCGGATTCTGGAGATCAATCCGGCGCATGCCCTGCTGGTGCGGTTGCAGGCCGAGACGGATGGCCAGCGGTTTGACGATTTGTGCCACATCCTGTTCAGTCAGGCCCTGTTGTGTGAGGGAGGGCAGATTGAGGACCCGGCGGATTTTGTGCGTCGCCTCAACAATTTGTTGTAGTGGCTCAACCAAGTTGATTTGACAGGCTTTGAAAAATTGCTGCGGGTCCAGGGGGGTCACCCCCCTGGCGGGTCCAGGGCAGCGCCCTGGGGTTTTGCCGTTGCTGTTGCCGTTGTTTTTCAAAGGAGCCGCAGCCGCTTTTTGCTGCGGCGTTTTCAGCATGCGCCGCAGGCAATCTGGCGATTCTGG
>JAMOAX010000299.1:0-1619 GCA_039908555.1 Magnetococcus sp. DMHC-8 | reverse complement strand
ACCTGCCATCCGGCAGCACGGCGGCGAAGGCTGCTTTGATCTGGTTTTGCTGGACCCCCCATACCGACAAGGGTTGGTGGCCAGTACGGTCCGGACCCTGGCACAGGCCCGCCTGCTGCGCCCCGGCGCCGTCATCGCGGCAGAACAGGAGGCGGAAACCGAACCGGTCGCCATCACCCCCTGGCAGGTTTTGCAAAATCGTTGTTACGGCGATACCCGCATCCTCGTTTGGCAAACGCCGTGACCATCGCCGTTGACTGGAGTATCCATGCAAAGAGTGGCTGTCTATCCCGGCACATTCGACCCGGTTACCCTGGGACATGTCGACGTCATCCAGCGCGGCGCGGCCCTGTTCGATCACCTGCTGGTGGCGGTCGCCACCAACACAGCCAAACAGTCGCTCTTTTCCGTGCCGGATCGCATCCGCTTTCTGGAACAACAGACCCGCACCATGGAAAAGGTGGCAGTGTGTGCCATGCATGGCCTGCTGGTGGATTTTGTCCAGCAACAAAACGCCGGTTTCATCCTGCGCGGCTTGCGTGCCATCTCCGATTTCGAGTATGAATTCCAGATGGCCGCCATGAACCGCAAACTGAACGCCAGCGTGGAAACGGTCTTCCTGATGTCCGGCGAGTCGACCACCTTCATCTCCTCCCGGCTCATCAAGGAAATTGCCAGTATGGGGGGGGATGTAAGCCCGTTTGTTCCCCCCTGGGTGGTGCCCGCACTGCACCAGCGTCTCGCCCAGCAAAATGGTTGAACACCCTTGAAAAAGCTCTTCATCAAAACCTTCGGCTGCCAGATGAACGACTATGACGCCTCCCGCATCGTCGACCTGCTGGGAGCAAGCCTCGGCTATCGACGGGTAGAGGCACCGGAACAGGCCGACCTGATCATTTTCAACACCTGCCATATTCGTGAAAAGGCAGAAGAAAAGCTCTTTTCGGAGCTGGGCCGTCTGCACAAGC
Organism: Magnetococcus sp. DMHC-8; assembly: GCA_039908555.1. Taxonomy (GTDB): domain Bacteria; phylum Pseudomonadota; class Magnetococcia; order Magnetococcales; family Magnetaquicoccaceae; genus Magnetaquicoccus. Next base: position 651 of record JAMOAX010000299.1, on the reverse strand, counting down.
TGGTCCGTGACGCCCGCCGGTCGCCAGCCGATGTCCAGACCATCTTTGCCGTGGGCGGTTGCGTCGCCCAGGCCAGCGGCCAGGAAATTTTTCGGCGGGCACCCTTCGTCCAACTGGTGTTCGGACCCCAGACCTACCATCGCCTGCCCGCCATGCTGGCGCGACTGGCCCGGGAAGGGGGACCGATCCTGGATGCGGAGGTCACCCCCGAATCCAAATTTGATGAACTGCCGGTCAGCCAGGGGGTGGGTCCCATCGCCTCGGTCACCGTACAGGAAGGTTGCAATAAATTTTGTGCCTTCTGTGTGGTCCCGTTCACCCGGGGACAGGAGTGGAGTCGTCCGGTGCAGGCCATTCTGGACGAGATTACCGGCCTGGTGCGGCAGGGGGCCGTCGAAATCCAGCTGCTGGGGCAAAATGTCAACGCCTATCAGGGCATGGATCCGACCGGCCTGCCCCACGACCTGGCCCTGCTGATCCGGCGGGTGGCCCTGCTGCCGGGGGTGGAACGGATTCGCTTCGTCACCTCCCACCCGGCGGACATGACCGATGACCTGGTGGAACTTTTTGCCGATCTGCCGCAACTGTGCCCCTATTTTCACCTGCCGATCCAGAGCGGTTCCGACCGGATTCTGGCACAGATGGGCCGGG
>JAMOAX010000130.1:0-8312 GCA_039908555.1 Magnetococcus sp. DMHC-8 | reverse complement strand
TCGGCGGGATAGTCGATGCGGTCGGCAATCTTCCAGCGCAGGTTGAGTCCCCACTCGGCACGGGGCAGGTCCGGTGCATCGTGCGGAAACAGCCGATACTCATCCCGGTTCAGCACACCCACAAAACGGGCCCTGCCCAGACCATGCTGTCCCACCCACTCGGCCAACCGTCGCGCCGGCTCGGCCACGGCGGGCTGGAACAGACCATGGGTCACCCTCGGCCGGCACCCGTCCGTTCCCGGCAACAGGTGGACCATGCCCAACCCCTCTCCCCGTCGCAGCACGGCCACCACACCACGGGTGTCGGGTCGTCGACGAGACGACAGCGCCAAAAACCGCCTCACGGTCGACGACCTGCCAGGCCCGCCGGGTGGTCACCCTCCGCCAACCGAACCGGCAGAAGCGGCTGCAATCGGCAGAAGGGTCGATCAAGATGCTCAGGGAATGGCACAGCGGAACCGACGGGGCAGCGCCCCGCTCCCCGTCTGCAGAAGCACAAGCGGGCACCGGCCAGAGCCGGCGGGAGCGACTGCCCGACGGTCAATCCATCAGGCAGCGAACGGATTGTGCAAGACAATGGTCTGTTCCCGGTCGGGGCCAACGGACAGGATAGCCACCGGCAGACCGGACAATGCCTCCAGTTGACGCAGATAGTGCCGGGCGGCCTGGGGCAAATCCTCCAGTCGTCTGGCCTGGGAGGTGGGTTCTGACCAGCCCGGCAACTCCTCGTAGATGGGTTCGCACAGGTCCAGAATGGCCGGATTGGCCGGCATGGTGTCCAGGCGGCGCCCGTTGCGTTGGTAGGCCACACACACCTTGACCGTGGGCAGGCCATCCAGCACATCCAGCTTGGTCACCACCAGACCGGTGATGCCGTTGACACGGACGGCATGGCGCGCCACCACGGCATCAAACCAGCCGCACCGCCGGGCACGGCCCGTGGTGGCACCAAACTCATGACCCACCCGGGACAAATGTTCCCCCATCGCGTCGTTCAACTCGGTCGGAAACGGACCACCACCCACACGGGTGGCATAGGCTTTGACCACCCCCAGCACGGCATCGATCCGCGTCGGTCCCACCCCGGTCCCCGTGCAGGCCCCACCCGCCACCGTGGAGGAGGAGGTCACAAACGGATAGGTGCCATGGTCCACATCCAGCATGGTCCCCTGCGCCCCCTCGAACAGGATGGACCGCCCGGCCCGGTCCGCATCATCCAGCAGACCCACCACGTCATCGACGAAAGGCAACAGGGACTCCCCCATCCGCAGATAATCATCGCGGATGGTCTCAAAACTGAACGTGGGAGACTGGTAAAAATTTTCCAGCATGAAATTGTGATACGCCAGATTTTCCCGCAGCTTGTCCTCGAACACCTGGCGGTTGAACAGGTCATCCACCCGAATGCCGCGCCGCCCGATCTTGTCTTCGTAGGCGGGACCAATCCCGCGGCCCGTCGTGCCGATCTTGCCCTTGCCCTTGCGTTTTTCCCGGGCAATATCCAACTCCCGGTGATAGGGCATGATCAGGTTGGTCAACGCGGACATTTTCAGGTTGGTGCCACTCACCACCAGCCCCAAATCCGCCAGGGCCTGCACCTCTTCCAGGAAGGCCACCGGGTCTAGCACCACGCCATTGCCGATAATGCAGAGCTTGTCGGCACGGACGATCCCGGATGGCACCAGGTGCAGCACATATTTTTTGCCACCCACCACCAGTGTATGACCGGCATTGTGCCCACCCTGGAAACGGACGACCAGCTCCGCCTGTTCCGTCAGCAGATCGACGATTTTGCCCTTTCCTTCATCCCCCCACTGGGCACCTATGACGATAACGTTGGCCATTGTTTGATCCACTCCATTCCCGAAATGACAGACAACACGGACGGCCAATCGCGTCAGCCGCAACAACCGGGGCGCATGATACTCCATCCCGACCAAGAAAAGCAAACAAAAGCGTTTTGCCACCCGGGCGCGGCCCGGTATCATCCCTGCAGTATTTCCGCCTTTTCCAGGGCCAGCAATTGATCCCGACACTGGGCGGCCCGCTCGAATTCCATGTTCCGGGCTGCTCTCTTCATTTCCCGTTCCAACTCCTTGATCTGCCGTGCCCGGTCCCGGGGCGCAACGGGCGCGGCGCCATAGGTCACCCCCTCTTCGGCCACCCGCCACGCCGTCACCGGCGCCGGCCCGACTGCCCCGAATTCGACCCCCTCCGAGACCCCTTTGCGAATGGAAGTGGGCACAACACCATGCTGCCGGTTGTAAGCCTCCTGCAACGTCCGCCGCCGCTGGGTCTCCTGCAGGGCCCGTTCCATGGAACCGGTAACCCGGTCGGCATACAGCACCACCCGCCCCATCACATTGCGGGCCGCCCGCCCGATGGTCTGGATCAGGGAGGTCTCGGAACGCAAAAAACCCTCCTTGTCCGCATCCAGGATGGCCACCAGCCCCACCTCCGGAATGTCCAGTCCCTCCCGCAGCAGATTGATACCAACCAGCACCTCAAAATCACCCAACCGCAATGCACGAATGATCTCCATCCGCTCCAGGGTCGTCACATCGGCATGCAGATACCGGACCCGCAGCGCCAAACCCCGCAAATACTCGGTCAAATCTTCCGCCATGCGTTTGGTCAGGGTGGTCACCAGAATACGGAAACCCTGTGCCACCGTCTGCTGGATTTCATGCAGCAGATCATCCACCTGCCCTTCCACCGGCTTGATGGTGCAAAGGGGTTCCAACAACCCGGTGGGACGCACGATCTGCTCCACCACCCGTCCACCACTCCGGGTCAGCTCTTCCACGGCCGGGGTGGCAGAGACATACAAGGTTGCGCCCCGCAATCGATCAAACTCCTCCAGGCGAAGCGGTCGGTTGTCCAGGGCAGAAGGCAGACGAAACCCATACGCCACCAGCGTCTCCTTGCGCGACCGGTCCCCCCGGTACATGCCCCGCACCTGCGGCAGCGTGACGTGACTCTCGTCGATGAACAGCAACGCATCCGCCGACAAATAATCCATCAAGGTGGGGGGAGGCTCTCCTTCGGCCCGACCACTCAGATAGCGGCTGTAATTTTCAATCCCCGTGCAGTAGCCCAACTCCTGCAACATCTCCAGATCAAAAAAGGTGCGACTCTCCAGCCGCTGGGCCTCCAACAGTTTGCCCTGTGCCTGCAACCAGGCCAACCGGTCCCGCAGCTCCTGCTTGATCAGCTCCATCGCCCGCAGCAGGGTGGCACGGCGGGTGACGTAATGGCTGGCCGGAAAAAAGGTAAAGCGCTGCAAGGTGGCCAATTGCCGCCCGGTCAGCGGGTCCACCTGGACCAACCGATCAATCACATCCCCGAACAGCTCAATGCGTACCGCCCGGTCCTCCTCATGGGGCGGAAACACCTCAATGGTATCCCCCCGCACCCGAAAGGTGCCCCGCTGAAATTCCAGATCGTTGCGCCTGAACTGAATTTCAACCAATTTTTTCAGGAACTGGTGCTGTTCCAACTCCTGTCCCACGGCGACCGGCAGGGCCATCTCCCGGTAGGAGTCCGGCGAGCCGATGCCGTAGATGCAGGAGACCGAGGCCACAATGATCACATCCCGACGGGAGAGCAGGGAACGGGTAGCCGCGTGGCGCATCCGCTCGATCTGCTCGTTGATGGAGGAGTCCTTCTCGATGAAGGTATCGGTGCGGGGCACATAGGCTTCCGGCTGATAATAATCATAGTAGGAGACAAAATATTCCACGGCATTATGCGGAAAAAAAGCCTTCATCTCCGCATACAACTGGCCGGCCAGGGTCTTGTTGTGGGCCAGAATCAGGGCGGGCCGTTCCAGGGTGTGAATCACCTGGGCCATGGTGAAGGTCTTGCCGGACCCGGTCACCCCCAGCAACACCTGATCCCGACAGCCGTTGCGCACCCCCTCGACCAATGCGGCGATCGCCCCGGGCTGATCACCGCACGGTACAAAATCCGCCTCCAGTTGAAACACCCTGCCCATCCCCCCTCACCCCCCCCCGTGGGACGGCGCACCCGGGAGAGACTCCAGGGCCGCCGGCAGACGGGCCACATGACCTTTTTTCCGAGCTCCTCCGCGCACCACCCGGCCAATCAGTTTGCGAAAAGCCTTTTCCCCCCCCAGCACACGCATGGCTTTGGGGTTGATGAAGCGCACGTGTCCCTGCGCGTCCACCAGGGCCGCCCCGCAACCCGTGATGCTGGCCTTGTTGTCGTTGTTGATGATGCGAATACCGGGAATCTCCTCGCACAACTCGTGATCCAGTTGGATCAGCATGTTGGGCCGATGCCCGTGGATGACCGTGTCGATGCCCAACTGCCTCAGCAACCGCGCAACCCGTTCGCCATAGCGTCCCCCGCCCGTATCACCGCGCATGTAATACTGTTTGACATGACGAATGTCACCAATCATTTCCAACCCTTCCCGCTCCTTGAACAGGGGATAGCGCCCGCCATAGAAGGCCTTGCGGAACCGGTCATTGAACAGATTCAGCGCGCTCCTTTCCTGCTGAAGCTGCAGCAGCAGGGAGAGAAGATTGATGGTGGGATAACCATGCAGATACAGAATACGTCCTGCCACATGAATCACATCCCGCTGCCGGATGAATGCCAGGTGATCATCATCCAGACGGGTCCGCATGCCGGCGGCGGCACGCTGCAGGATTTCCACCTCATGGTTGCCCACCAGCAACACCACGGAACAGCCGGCCGGCGCCGCCGCCTGCAACTGGCGAAAAAAGGTCAGCACCTCCGGGTTCGGGTTGAATTTGTTGAGCCAATCCCCCGTATGCACCACCTGGAACGGGCTCACATCCGCCCGCCAACGACCGTGACGGTCACACAAGCCCGTCAACCACAGGACATACCGGACCACGTCCAGATCATTGTCCGTATCCGACAGAACCAGCGTATGGGTCTTCCTTGTCCCTGTCATCCGTCCATCCATACCTTGCTGACCCATTGCCATTGCCTCGGTCCATCCGATCTTGACCATCCCGTGCCGTCGGGCGGCATGCATCTTGCTGCAGCCTCCGCAACAGGCACAGGGGTCCAGACGGGACAACGTTTAAATTTTTACTTACAAAACCAATAATATGCCAACATCTTCGCCGCAATGCTCCGACAACGCATCCCGGCACATTCCGGATGATGGCGCCAAAATAGGGAGGTTTCCATGCTGGCACAACCGACAACCGGTCTGACACATACCCCGCCTGCTTCCCGGGCAGAGTGGGATACCAGTGGCCTCTGGGACCGCCTGCGCTCCGGCTTCCAGGAGGCCCTGCGTCACCTCTGGTCAGATGAGGCACCAGCGGCGGTCGAGACGGAACCGGTGGTGGAGCCTCCCGCTGCCACGCCACCCGCACAGCTCCCGGCCACCGATCCTGCGACCACCGAAGCGGTCCTGCCCCACTTTTCCCGCACCCTGGTCCTGTCGGATACCGACAACGACTTTCGCACCGTGCTCCAGATGCTGTGGGTCACCGGCCTGTGCGACCGCAACGGCTCCTGGAGGCCGGGCCTGCGCAACGTCCAGGTGGTCCACACCGGCGACTGGCTCAACAAGTGGGACCCCAATCCCCATGTCCTGGATGGCTTCAAACGCCTGCAGGAGACCACGCCGGAGGAGTGCCGGCTGGTCCTGTTGAACGGCAACCATGAATTATCCATTTTACAGATGGCCGACAAGGGTTTGCGCACATCCCTGACGGCAGACGACCTGGCGTTCATCCGTCAGCAGCAACTGCTCCATGTCGACCGCGACACGCTCTTCCTGCATGGCTATCCCAGCACTGACCTGTTGATGATCCTGAAACAGTTGCAACGGGAAAAAGTGGACAAAACGGATTTTGCCGAACGACTGCACAAGGTGTTCTATGACGGTCTCTTTCCCCTGTTCAGGGAGACACGCAGCCTGCGGATCATCGGTGACATCAAAAACCCCAAATATTATTACGGCCAGAAGAGTCAGAATGGCATCTGTCAGGGAGAGCAGACGGCCGCCATTCTCCAGGAACTGGGCCTGACCACCGTCATCCACGGCCACAAACCCGGTTCCACCCTGCAAATGGATCATGAACTGCGGGAAGACCTGCCCGGCATTCGCTTCATCAACAACGACAACCGCATCCGGCAAACCGGTTGGGGCGGGCTGCTGTTGAACAACCAGGGCGACACGGTATTCATCAACCCCCACGCCCTGCGCACGGTCGGCAGTGAAAAAGCCCTGGCCAGGCAACTGCGCAAGTGGATGGGCACCCGGCGCAAGGATCTGCCTTTCCCCCGACTCGCCAAACGATCCCCACCGGAACGGATTGCCGCATAACCCCCGACAGCGGACTCAATCCAGCCAGACCACCTGGTTGCGCCCCCCCTTTTTGGCGAGATAGAGGGCCTGGTCCGCCTTTTCGACGGACTGGGCAATCTCGCATTGCGGGTCCAGAAAGGTCACGCCGAACGAGGCGCTGATGGCAATCTCCTGCCCCACATCCCACATGATCCGGTTTTCACACAGACCGGCCCGCACCCGCTCCAGGACGGCCAGAGATTCCCGCTGGCCGGTACCCGGCAGGTAGATCAAAAACTCCTCCCCGCCATAGCGGAAAATGATGTCCATCGGTCGCAACGAGGTGGAAAGAAACAGCGCAACCTGCACCAGGACCGCATCCCCCGCCGCATGGCCATGCGTGTCATTGATCTTCTTGAAAAAATCAATATCCGCCATGACGATCACGCTCTGTTCCCCGGTCTCGGCAATCCGGTTTCTCTCCCGTTCCAGGGTGGAAAGCAATTTGGTCCTGTTCAAGGTCTTGGTGAGCGGGTCCACCTGGAACAGATAATCGTAGATCATGAACTGCATGGTACTGACCGACAATTGAAAAGCGGTCTTCTTGACATTGGCCTCATCATACTCGGCAGAGGATATGCACCGTTTTTCCTGCCATGTCAGGAAAAGGTCCCGGTATGCCAAATGCATATTCTGGTGAATCAAGCGGATATCACGGACAATCGGGGCCTGCCGCAAGGCGTCGTGGATATCATGATCCAACCAGATGCCAAAGCGACAGGTCTGGTGGAAATCGCCAGCCATGAACTCTGCGTCCAGAGGTTCATTGCATACGATGGATCTCAACAAACTGGACACCCATCCATCGTGGTAGAGTGTCAGCATTTCCAGACGGTTCAACAAATCCCTGGCTTCGCCAGTGGAAATACGGTTGTCAAAATGCTGCATTGGACTCCCCCGCTACAGTCGGCTGACCACCACCCCTGTTCTCCCCCTCAACCAATCACAGGCAGACGACACAGCGTCCCGATCGCTGTTCCATCCCGATTGACCGCATACAGTCTGTTGGACTATACAGGAAGCCGGAATGTGCAACAAGCCTTCCCCACGGGATGGGCGAACATCGGGGATGTCACGCCGGACATCCCCTCTGTTTGCAACCGCTCAGGCAATTTCCAATGTCTCCACCCTGCCACCACCGGCGAGATGGGCCACCACCCAGCCCGGCTTGCGTCCCTTCCCGGACCAGGTCTGTTTGGCATTTTGCGGATTCCGGTATTTGGGGGGCAGGCGTACACCCTTGTCACTCCGGGGACTTCTGCCCTGAGAAGCCACGAAGGCTTCAACAGACTCAAAACCCGCCACCTGCGCCAACGCCAGCATCTGGTTGTACAAATCCTTTTTGCGCTCTCTTTGCCGCTGTTTGATCAGCAGATCCACATCCGCCTTCAACGTCACCAGCTCTTCCAGAGGCAATTCCAGAATGGCGGTCTGCACTTTTTGATGATCCATCTCCACCTTTTTCTCTTTGGCCATGAAAACTCCTCCCCATTGACATGATAAACACAGTGCTGTAACAGCGTCGAACCGCCACAGAGCAGAACAATCTGCCCGATGTCGGCCATCTCACACGAGGGCAACGGCGGACAACCACCATGCAGCATCCCCCTCCACACAACCGACAGGACAAACCCTCTGTGGCTCTCGTTTAATCATCGAGAGAACAAACAGCAATGTCGGCGGTGCTCAAGATAATACAACTGGCGGGTCGTATCAAATGTTATTCCGCCTATGCCCGAAAAAAATGCACATCACCAAAAAAACGTCATTGCAAATCATTTACGCATCTGTTTCAAGATCCACCAGATAGCCAGCCCCGTCAAGCCGACGTTGATAACAATGCCTACAATCCAGAAAGTGTGTCCGGTGACCATATCCATATACTCCATCGACAATCAGTTGATCCGTAGAATGGCTTGGCGGGCCTTGATCAGCGTTGCGTCCGGCAGGG
>JAMOAX010000129.1:0-8328 GCA_039908555.1 Magnetococcus sp. DMHC-8 | reverse complement strand
GAAGACGGGACACACCAAGGATGCCGGTTATTGCCTGATTGCCACCAATGACAAGGATGGCCTACTTGATCCCCTTCGGCCAACGGCGCCACCAACGGTTCGTCATAAACCAGCCCGACCTCCATGCCGCTCCGTTCCTTGCGGGGAACGGTCACAAACAGGGCATCCTTGACAATGCCGTCGACACGATCCGTCTGGCCTTTCCAAACCCGCAGATTGCGCACCACGGCCCGGGCATCGAACAGACGCACCGTTTCAAACATGCGATTGCCGTAGCGCAGCAGACGCAGAGCCTCCTCCTCCCGGACGCGACTGCTCTTGGCACCCATGATGACGGCAGCCAACCGTTGCCCATCCTTGTCATTGGTGGCAATCAGGCAATAACCGGCATCCTTGGTGTGTCCCGTCTTCAGACCGGTAATGGAAGAGTCACGCCACAGCAGACGGTTGCGGTTGTACTGGCGTATACCATTGAAAGAATATTGTTTTTCCTGAGAGAAGCGGGCATATTGCGGAAAATCCCGTTTGATCGCCTGGGCGAGCAGGAACATGTCCCGGGCAGTGGTCATGTGGTCCGGGCTGGGCATCCCGGACGCGTTGTCAAAATGGGTCCGGGTCATACCCAACTGTTTGGCCTTGCGGTTCATCAGACCGGCAAACGCCTCTTCCGAACCGGCAAGATGCTCGGCCACCACGATGCAGGCATCGTTGCCACTCTGCACCGCAATGCCCAGGACCAAATCCTCCACCCGGACCAGGTCCCCCACCTGGACAAAGGTCTTGGAGCCGCTCATGCGCCACGCCTTCTCGCTGACCGGCAGCTTTTGCTCCAGTTTCAAGTCTCCCGACGCCAGGGCCTCGTACACCAGGTAGAGGGTCATCACCTTGGTGAGAGAGGCCGGGTGCATGGGGGTTTGATCGTCCTGGGCGAACAGAATGGTGCCCGAATCGATATCCCCCAGGATGGCCGACGGTGCATTGACCTGGAAGGTCCCTTTGTCGTCCCCCTTGTCCCCCTTGTCTCCCTTCGCCGCTACCTCCGCAGTCGACGCCGCGCCCTTGGCCGACTCGGTAGCCTTGGCCGCTTTGGCGGTTTTGGCCGGTTCGACTGCTTCTCCTGGGCAAGCAGCGGCCAGCAGACAGACCGGCACCATCAATCCGATGAGTGTTTTTCTAGATAACACGGTATCCCAACCCAAATTCGGTCCCCCGTTCGCTCGATGCCGCAGCACCGATGGTTTTGTTTATAACCGCCAGCAGGATGGCAAATCCCGCGGCACACAATCCTGGCACCGACAACAGTTCATTTCGAGCCGCGGGCGGCAGCACCACTGACACGTGCCCCGGTGTGTGCGTCCAGGGACAACTCCACGGCCGACAAATCCTCCACACGGACACGGACAGTGCCCTGCTCCGCAAAACCCAACTCCTGGGCGGCTGCCCACGACAGGTCAAGCAACCGATTGTTGACAAACGGTCCCCGGTCGTTCACCCGCACGATGGCCCATCGATCATTTTTCAGGTTGGTCACCCGCACGTGCACCGGCAGCGGCAGCGTGGTGTGGGCCGCCGAGATGGTGTTCATGTCAAACAGCTCACCGTTGGCAGTCCTCCTGTGATGAAACTGCTTGCCATACCAGGAGGCCACCCCCTCTTCCAGATATCCTTCCGAACTCTCCCGGGGATGGTAGGTGATACCAGAAACGGTGTAAGGCTTGCCCACCTTGGCATGGCCAGGCGGGGCCGGATGGATCGGTTCCGGGATCGATACCAGCGAGGACCCGTCGCGCACGGACGTGCAGGCCGACAGCAAACCCAGCCCCAGCACGGCACACGCCCGGCATGCACTCTGCCATGTTTTTTTAGAAAATGCATTACTGTACATGGAATTACGGCGCCTTCCGCAGATGATCAGACAATTCCCGCACCACCATGGCAAATCGACTGGAACGATTCCATTGGGTAATCACTTTAAAATTGCCGAAGACTGCATAATAACGGGAACCCTGCTGTTCTTCCAGTCTGATTAATGCGGCGGGTTCATTTGGGGCGGGATTTTTATCTTTTGTCGCCAGGACCACCCCCTGCGCCGCCCACTCCTGCCAGGGACGCAGTTCGCCCAACGTGGGGGACGCCAGGGTCTCCAGGTCAGGATTGTCTTTTTTATTCAGCGTGATAGACATTACGCCATCCGGGTCCCAGTGGTGTCCTGCCAGAAAAGAGGCGATGGACGCCAGGACGTCCACCGGATCGTGAAAGACCTCGCGCCTGCCGTCGCCACTGAAATCCACCGCATACCGACGCAGGGTGCCGGGCATCATCTGCATCTGCCCGAGGGCACCGGCATAGGACCCCTCGGGTACCCGGGGGTCCCATCCCTCTTCCCGACACAGCAGGAGAAACTGTCGCAACTCCTCCTGGAAAAAACGGGCGCGGCGGGGATAATGGGCCGCCAGGGTGTACAGGGTGCGCAGCACGGAAAAACCGCCCCCATTGCGGCCAAAATCACTCTCCACCCCCCACAGGGCGACCACCACCTCGGGAGGCACCTGAAAGCGCTGCCGGATGCGCTGCAACAGGGCCCGGTGTTGTTGCATGAGCTCACGACCGCGCTGGATGCGCGCCGCGTTGATAAAATTTTTCCGGTAAAGATGGTAGGGCTTGGCCTCCGCCTGCCTGTCCATCAGCCGCAATACCCGCTGGTCCGGGGTCAACGGGGCCAGCAACCCGTCCAGCCACGCCTGCTCAAAATCCCCCTGCCGGACCCATTCAGCCAGCCACTCGGAGGTCGCCAGCGGGTCTGCATCATCGGCCACCACCGGACAACTCCCGCACAGCAGCCCCACCAGCAATCCCAGCCGGCCATATCGTCGCAGCCAACCAGACCTCAGCCTGTTTTTTCTGCCTTGCTCCGCACGACGACACGGTCCATCTTGAAACACGCTGTCAACCATGGCAATACCGGTTCCGTAAAGTCACAACCAGGACAGGGAGCAGACGGATCATCCCCATCCACCACACGGGCGCCTGGCCATGCTCAATCCAGAACGCTTTCTGCATGATACAGCATATACTCCAAAAACAAAGCAGATTTCTCGTTCTGGCGCCGTGAAACCAGCTCCGGCACATTTTTTTTGATAAGGGTTCAGTCACCATGCGCAGTCCATCCGATGCTTCCCGTCCCTTTCTCTGGCGCCTGCGCCATATTCTGCCGTATTACCGGCAAAACTGGGGGGCATTTTTGCTGGGGTTTCTCCTGCTGGTGGCCACCAGTGCCACCGCAGCCCTCATTCCCTACCTGATGAAACTGGCCACCGAGACCCTGTCGGACCCGGCCGGCGGAGAGGCGTTGACCATCCATGTCAGCACCCTGATCCTGGTTGCCCTGCTCAACGCCCTGCTGCGCATCCGCTCCCGCACCCATATCTTTGCCATCGGCCGGCAGGTGGAGTATGCCCTGCGCAATGCCTATCACGCCAAGCTGCTCTCCCTGGATGCCGCCTTTTTCAACCGGGAAAAGACCGGTGATCTGGTCTCCCGTGGCAACAACGATATCCTGGCAGTCCGCATGTTCATCGGACCGGGCTTCCTGCAGGTGGCCAATACCGTGATGGTCTATGCCGTCACCCTGCCGGTCATGATCACCCTGAACGCCTCCCTGACCCTGTTGGCCCTGCTGCCTTTCCCGATCATCCTGGGGGTCACCCGGTTGCTGACCACCCGCCTGTACCGCCTAAGCCGGGTGGTTGCCAACCGGTTCGGGGCGTTTTCCGCCTTTGTCCAGGAAGGCGTGGCCGGGATTGCCGTCATTCGCGCCCACGCCCGGGAAGAGGATTGGCACCACCGCTTCGCCCGGGAAACCCAGGAGATCTACACGGCCCAGATGCGCCACACCCGGCTGCAAAGCCTGTTCGGACCCATGGTGGTACTGGCCGGCGGCGTGGGCGGTTGGATACTCCTGCTGGTCGGCGGTCAGGAGGTGATGGCCGGGCGCCTGACCGTCGGCGATTTTGTCGCCTTCACCGGCTATCTGGTCATACTGGTCTGGCCAACGGTGGGATTCGGCTGGATACTGACGGTCCTGCAACGGGGACTGGCCGCACTGGAACGGATCGGACAGGTGCTGGATACCGAACCGTTCAGTCTGCTGCCGCCGGCGGAACCACCCCCCGCCGCCCCCAACCAGACCGCCACTCCCCAACCGGGCCACCACCCGACCCACCGCGCCGAGATCACCCCGTTGGCCCGCCCCTGTCCCACGATTGCCATCCGGCATCTCCACTTTGCCCACACGGAACCGGTCCTCCACGACATTCACCTGGAAATTCCGGCCGGCAGCTTTGTCGGACTGGCCGGCCGCATCGGCTCGGGCAAAAGCACACTGCTCAACTGTCTGGCCCGACTCTATCCCGTGGCGCCGGGCACCATCCTCCTGGACGGTCAGGACCTGCTGTCACTGCCCGAAACCACCTTGCGCCATACAGTGGCCATGGCCCAGCAGGAAAGTTTCCTCTTCTCGGCCACCATCCGGGACAACCTGATCCTGGGACAACCGGAGGCCAGCGAGGCACAGGCCTGGGAGGCAGCCCGTCTGGCGGCCTTCGCCGATGAGATTGCCCGTTTTCCCAACCGGATGGATACCCTGGTGGGAGAAAGAGGAATCACCCTCTCCGGCGGCCAGCGGCAACGTCTGGCCCTGGCACGGGCCCTGCTCATGAATCCCGCCGTGCTGCTGCTGGATGACATCTTTTCCAGCGTCGATGCCCGCACGGAGGCCATCATCCTGGACAATATTCACACCCTGGCACAGGCGAGGCAACGGACCATCCTCATGGTCTGTCATCGGACCGCCGCCCTGCACCGTGCAGAGTGTATATATCTACTGGAAAAAGGCAAAATCGTAGCCAACGGCACTCACGCCACCCTGATGGCAAGCGCCCCCCTCTATCAGGGGCTGCACCAGCAGATGGCCCGTCACGAAGCCCTGGAGTCACTGCAATGATGCCACCCGTCCTGGCCGAGACCGAGGAGACCCGGGACGGCAATTTTTTCAATGCCGAACCGTACCGCCTGTTGTGGCGTTTTTTCCGCCATGCGCGACCCTACCGGGCCTGGGTGATACTGGCGCTGCTGCTGCTGCCGGTCAGCACCTTGTTGCAACTGTGGCAACCGCTGCTGATACAACAGGCGGTGGACCGCCATCTCCTCCCCGCGCAACCGGACGGATTCTCCGGGTTGCTGGCGCTGTTTTTGTTGCTGATCATCGGCCAGTTTGTGGTGGGTTACGGACAGACGGTCCTCAACACCCTGCTGGGACAGCGGGTGGTCCGGGACATGCGCAGGGAGCTGTTCGCCCATCTGCTGGCCATGGACGCCGCCTTTTTCGCCCGCAACAGCTCCGGACGCCTGACCAACCGCATCAGCAACGACACCGAAGCAGTCAGCCAGATGGTCAGTGCCGGCATGATCAACCTGGTGGGCGACCTGCTGCTGCTGCTGGGCATTGCGGTCGGCATGGTGATGCTCTCCCCCCGACTCTCCCTCATCACCCTGCTGGCCATGCCGGTCATCGTCCTCGGTACCCTGTTCATCACCCGCAAAATGCGCACGGTCCAGCGGGAGGGACGCCTCCTGCAGGCCCGCATGGCCGGTCACCTGACCGAAGAGGTGGAAGGACGGGAGACGGTCCGCCTGTTCCACTGCCAGGCCAACAACCGGGCCACCTTCGACCGGATGAATCGCGCCTACCTGAACACGGCACTGGAAAGCAATTTTTATGAGGCCCTGCAGTTCAGTTTTATCGACACCACCTCCACGGTGGTGGTGGCCCTGCTGTTCTGGTACGGAGGCGCCATGCGTGACGGGTCGGACCTCAGCATCGGGGTGATCGTGGCGTTCATCGACTATATTCGCCGTCTGTTCTTCCCCATTCGGGAAATTTCCGGCAAATTCACCACCATGCAGTCGGCCATCACCGCCCTGGAACGCATCTTTGCCCTGCTGGATACCCCGTCGGCCATCGCCGACACGGGAGCAGCGATCCCTCCGCCCCAGCCGATACGGGGCGAGATCGCCTTCCAGCAGGTCTGGTTCAGCTACGGCGATACCCCGGTGTTGCAGGAGATCGACCTGCACATTCAGCCAGGCGAACGGGTGGCGGTCGTGGGCCCCACAGGGGCCGGCAAGAGTTCACTCATCAAGCTGCTCAACCGCACCTATGAGCCGCAACGGGGATGCATCCGCATTGATGGCCTCCCGCTCGAGCAGTTTCCCCTGGCCCGGTTGCGGCGGGCGGTGGGCATGGTGCAGCAGGAGACCTTCCTCTTCGCCGGCTCCATCGCCGACAATATCAGCCTGGGCGACCCTGCCATCACCCCGGAACGGGTCCGGCAGGCGGCTCAGGAAACAGGTGCCATGGCCTTCATCGAGGCGTTGCCCCAGGGACTCCACACCCCCCTGATGGAGCGCGGCGTCAACCTCTCCGCCGGACAACGGCAGTTGCTGGGCATTACGCGGGTCCTGGCCTTCAGTCCCCGCATTCTGATCATGGATGAGGCCACCAGTTCGGTGGATACGCTGAGCGAACGCCTGATTCAGGAGGCGCTGGAGCAATTGCTGGAGCGGCGCACGGCGGTCATCATCGCCCACCGCCTCAGCACCATCCTGCATGCCGACCGCATCCTGGTCCTGTCGGCCGGTCGCATCGTCGAAGCAGGCAGACACGAAGTACTGTTGCAGCAAAATGGCCTGTATGCGCGACTGTACGCACTGCAGTTCCAGACAGGTTGACAGGCACCTCCCGCCGCCACACCCATGGCCCCGGCATCAACCATGGTCAATCCGGCACGGATCTTCTATACAGGGATGTGTCCGCCGGTTTTGGCCACCCGAACGCAAAGAGACCACCATCCTATACCACCATGCCCAGAGATCCCTTTTTTGCTGACAAAAACTGGTTGACGCGCCTCAACCTGTTTTCCATCGTCAAACCCCATCTGGCCGAATTGCTGTTGGTCTCCCTGATGATCAACCTGCTGGCACTGGTCCTGCCGCTGGTCCTGCTGCAAATTTATGACCGGATTCTCCGCTTTGCCGCCATCAACACCCTGGCATGGCTGCTGGTGGGCGTCTTTGTGGCCATGCTGCTGGAGGCGGCGCTGCGCTTTGGCCGCTCCTACATCAACGGCTGGATCGGCGCCCGGTTTGAATATCTGGCCAGTTGCGGCGCCATGGAACATCTCCTGACCGTGCCCGTGCACCCCTTTACCCAGCTCGGCGCGGGCGTTCATCTGGAACGCCTGGGCGCCATCCAGACCTTGAAGGAGTATTATTCCGGACAGGCGGCCCTGGTGGTGCTGGAGCTGCCTTTTGTCGTTGTTTTTTTGATGCTTATATACCACTTGGCCGGCACACTGGTCTGGGTTCCCCTGCTCCTGCTGCTCCTGTTCCTGCTGTTTGCCTGGTATCTGCAGGCCAGCCTGTACCAGAAAATCAAGGAGAGTGGCGAAACCGACGACAAACGGATCGATTTTATTATTGAAACATTGAATGGGGTCCATGCCGTCAAGGCCATCGCCATGGAGACCATGATGGCACGCCGTTATGAACGCCTGCTGACCGACTCGGCCATCAAAGCCCGGGAGATCGGCCTGCACAATGCCGATTCCCAGAACATCGGGCTCTTTTTTTCCCAGTTGTCGACCATCGCCATGGTCACCTTCGGTGGGGTCATGGTCATCAATCAGCAGTTGACCGTCGGCGGACTGGTGGCCTGTTCCATGCTGGCCGGGCGCGCCCTGCAACCGGTACAGGTGGCCGTGGGCATCTGGAGCCGCTTCCAATCGATCCGCATCGCCCGGGAGCGGCTGGCCATGCTCTTTGCCCTGCCATCGGCACCCGCCCGGACCCTGCCACTGCCCACCAGCCCGGGCATGCCGGATGGACCAGGGCGGCTCGAACTGCATGAGGTCGTCTTTCTGGGGACAGACCAGGCACCCCTGCTGGATGGTCTGACGTTGACCGTGGCACCCGGCGAGGCCGTGGGGATCATCGGCGCGAACGGCAGCGGCAAAACCCTGTTGATGGAGCTGATCATGGGCACCCTCTCGCCAACCTCCGGTTCCATCCTGGTGGATGGGGTGGCTCCCGACCGCCAGCGTCCGCTGGCGATGGCCTACCTGCCCCAGGAAGGGGTACTGTTCCAGGGCACCATTCTGGACAATCTGCAAATGTTCCACGAAGAGGACAGCCAGACCGCCATCGAGTCCGCCCGTCGTCTGGGACTGGAAGAGTTCATTTTCTCCCTGCCCAAAGGCTACGAAACCCCGG
>JAMOAX010000128.1:0-8352 GCA_039908555.1 Magnetococcus sp. DMHC-8 | reverse complement strand
CCCCTGGACCCGCAATTCCTGTCTGGCAATTTTGGAGCGGTCAGTATATGGACATACCGGATCATCTTCCCAAAGGCAATCGTCTGGTGGTGGCCGTGGACGGGCCGGCCGGGGCGGGCAAGGGTGCGGTCTGCCGGGCGGCGGCGGCCCGGTGCCGGCTGGCCTATCTGGAAACCGGGGCCCTGTACCGGGCCATGGGGCTGCTGGCCGAACGCGAGCAGCTGACCACCCCCCCGGCACTGGCCCGGCGGGCGGCCGACATGCCGTTTGCCTACCGGGCGACGGGCGATGGCCAGTTCCGGGCCTGGCTGGCCGATGAGGATGTCACCATGCTGCTGCGCAGCGAGACCATTGGCCAGTCTGCCTCGCGGATTGCCGCCCTGCCGGCGGTGCGCACCGCCCTGCTGGCCTTTCAGAGGCGCTACGCCCCCGGGCAACACCTGATCCTGGACGGTCGTGACGTGGGCACCGTGGTCTGGCCCGATGCCGATCTGAAAATTTTTCTGACCGCCTCCCTGGAAGAACGGGCCCAACGCCGCGTGCGGGAGTTGCAGGGAACGGAAAAATATGTTAACTTCGCGGAGGTATATGCTGCCATGGGAGAGCGGGATCAACGGGACGCCGGCCGGGCCGACGCCCCCCTGAAACCCGCCGCCGACGCCATCCTGGTGGATACCACCCGGCTGACCCTGGCAGAAAGCATCGACCAGGTGGTGCAACTGATAAAAAATACCTTGAAAAAAACGGATTTTGCGTGTAGTGAATCGGGCATTGGAGCATGACGGTCCTGTTGGAGAAGTGGTTCTGCGCCTCCGACGGTGCAGGCTGTGTTCCGTCGTGCTGTTGGACGTTGTCAAATGTTTCAGGGAATCCCCCCATAACCTACTGACCGAAGGTGGATTTAAGTGGTTGCAGACGCGCTGTTACTAGACGAAATTGCGGAAGAGGACTTTGAAGCACTGCTGGACGAGTCGTTTGGCCAAGGCATTGGCAAGGAAGGCCAGGTGGTCACCGGCACGATCATCCAGAGAGAGGGCGACGAGTTTGTCATTGATGTCGGGCTCAAGTCCGAGGGGCGGTTGACCATCCGGGAATTTTTTGATGGCAACGGCGTGCTTTCGGTGCAGGTGGGCGACAAGGTTGATGTCTTTGTGGAACGTTCGGAGGACCAGAACGGTCAGGCGATCCTGTCCCGGGAGAAGGCCAAGCGGGAGGAGGCCTGGTTGAAGCTGGAGCAGGCGTTCAACAACCAGGAGACGGTCCATGGTCGCATCATGGGCAAGGTCAAGGGTGGTTACACGGTGGACATCAGTTCGCTGGCGGCCTTCCTGCCGGGTTCCCAGGTGGATGTGCGACCGGTGCATGACATTGCCCGTCTGCAGGAGGAGGATCAGCCGTTTGACATTCTCAAGATGGACCGGCGGCGGGGCAACATTGTCGTCTCCCGGCGGGCCGTGATCGAAAAGCAGCGGGAGTCGGCCCGTTCCGCCCTGCTGGAGACCCTGCACGAAGGAATGATTCTGGACGGTGTGGTCAAGAACATTACCGACTATGGTGCCTTTGTCGACCTGGGTGGTCTGGATGGTTTGCTGCACATTACCGACATGTCCTGGAAGCGGGTCAAGCATCCGTCCAGTGTGGTGGCGGTGGGAGACACGGTGGCGGTGCAGGTCATCAAGTTCAACGCGGACACCCAGCGCATTTCGTTGGGCATGAAGCAGTTGCAGACCGATCCCTGGGAGGGGATTGGTGCCAAGTATCCGCCGGGGACCCGTTTTCATGGTGTGGTCACCAATATTACCGATTATGGCGCCTTCGTGGAGCTGGAGTCGGGGGTGGAGGGGTTGGCGCACGTGTCGGAGCTGGCCTGGACCAAGAAAAATTTGCATCCTTCCAAGATTCTGGAGGTGGGCACGGAAGTGGATGTGATGGTCCTGGATGTGGATGCCGACCGGCGGCGCATTTCGCTGGGCCTGAAGCAGTGCCAGGAGAACCCGTGGGTGGCCTTTGCCGAGAAGCATCCGGTGGGGGTGACGGTGACCGGTGAGATCAAGAACATTACCGAGTTTGGTTTGTTCATTGGTCTGGAGGGTGACATTGACGGTCTGGTGCATCTGTCCGATGTCAGTTGGGACAATGCGGCGGGAGAGGACATTTTGAAAGAGTTCCAGCGGGGTCAGGAGGTGGAGGCGATCGTGCTCTCCCTGGACCCGGACAAGGAGCGCATCTCTTTGGGGCTGAAGCAGGCCAGTCCGGACGCCTGGACGGTGTGGGTCGACGAGCATCCCAAGGGGAGCGAGGTCACGGGCACGGTGCTGGAGTCGGTGGCGACCGGTGTGGTGGTCCGTCTGACGGAGCAGGTGGAGGGATTGTTGCGCAAGAGTGATTTTTCCCGGGAAGATCCGGAAGGGAGCTCCCTCAAGCCGGGTGTCGAGGTGCGGGTGCAACTGACGCAGATTGACCGGCAGAAGCGCAAGATCAGCCTGTCTGTCAAGGCGCTGGAGGCGGCCCAGGAGCGGAAGACCATGCAGGAGTATGCGTCTGATGCGGGTTCTGCCACCAGTTCTCTGGGCGAAGCGCTGTCGCAGGCATTGGAAAAGCGGTCGGGGAGTGGCACTTAAACATTCTGGAGAGGGATTATCATGACCAAGTCAGCGTTAATCAGCCTGATTGCCCAGCAGCTCAAATTGTCCCGCCGGGATGCGGAGTTGGCCGTCAATGCGGTCTTTGATTCCATCGGTCATTCGCTGGAAGTGGGCAACCGTGTTGAATTGCGGGGGTTTGGCTCGTTTGGGCTCAAGGAGCGGCGTTCCCGGGAGGGTCGCAACCCCAAGACCGGGGAACGGGTGATGGTGGATGCCAAACGGGTGTTGTTTTTCAAGGCGGGCAAGGCACTGCGCGAGCGGGTGGACCATTGACGCCTGTCGGGTTGGGGTGGACGGCTCCGGCCGATCTGTTGTGGACCTTGTGTGGGGTGGTGGATGGATTGGCCCCGTGGTTGGCGTAGGCCGGGGAAGCGGATGATCCGCTTCCCCGGTGGTCTGGCGTGGCTGAAGCGGACACACCGGGGATGAAGGCATAAGATGATTGGTTGGCTGAACCTGTTGTTTGTGCTGGCGTTGGCGGTGATGGCCGTCCTGTTTGCGGCGGCCAATCAGCGTGAGGTGAGCATCCAGTTGCCGGGCGAGTGGCTGGTTTCGGATGTGCCGTTGTTTGTGCTGGCGTTCGTTCCTTTGTTTCTGGGTTTTCTGGCGGGTACCATGTCTGCCTGGAGCAGCCGCATGAACTACCGGAGGCAAAGCGACCTTCTGCAGTCTCAAAATCAAAAACTGGAAGCGGAACTGGCCAATTTGCGCAACCAACCTCTGGACAATGATCTCCATGTCACCTGACCATTCTGCTGTTGGGCACGAGACGGACAGACGATGAAACTGGCCAATCTGATCGGCTGGGCGGCCCTGGCCTTGACGGTGGGCGCGGTGTTGTTCCGGGCGGGTTACCGGATTGGCCGGGACAAGGAGGGGCGTCGTGCCCGTGCCGTGGGGGGCCCGCCGGGTTCGGTGCAGCACGAAGAGGCGGCCTTTTATTTTCGCGGCGTTCATTTTTTGCTCAGCGACGAGCCGGACAAGGCCATTGAGGCTTTCACCCAGGCGGTGCGCATCAATTCCGAAACGGTGGAAATTTATCTCTCCCTGGGCAATCTGTTTCGGGCCCGCGGGGAGGTGGGACGGGCCATTCGCATTCATCAGAACATTATCGCCCGGCCGGATTTGTCCGACCAGAACCGCACAGCGGCCCTGTTTGCCCTGGCCGAGGATTATCGGCAGGGGGGATTTCTGGACCGGGCGGTGGACGCCTATCGGCGGGTGCTGGCGGTGGACCCGATGCATCGCAAGGCGTTGTCGGGTTTGCAGGTGCTGCATGAGAGCGAGGGTCGTTGGGATCTGGCCCTGGAGGTGTTGCGCGCCATGAAGCGGGCGAGTGGCCAGGCCGATCCCCGGCGGGAGGCCCATTTGTTGTTGCGGGCCGGCATGGCACAGCGGGAGGCGGACAAAAGACAGCCCGAGACGACCGTGCCGGCGGTGGATCTGGAGGCTTTTCGGGCGGCCATCAAGGTGTATCCGGGTTGTGTGGAGGCCTATCGCCTGCTGGGCGAGGCCCAACTGGAGCGGGGTGAGGTGGCAGCGGCCATCAAGCATTTCAGTGCCGTGCGCAAGACCCGTCCCAGCCATTTTTTTTTGCTGGTTGGCCTGTTGCAGAAGGCCCATGCCCTGTCCGGGGATGAGAAAGGGTTTGACAAGCTGATGAACGAGGCGGTGGCAGCGCCCACGGCCTCTCCCCGCCTGATGTTGTGCTGGAGCAACATACTGGAGGAGCGGGGGCAGTTGGAAGAGGCGATTCGGTTGTTGCGCCGGGGGGTTGCCCTGCATCCCAATTCCACCCATCTGGCGCACCGGTTGATTCAGTTTTTGCAACGCGACCGGCAGTGGGAGGAGGCGTTGGGGGTGGCGGACCGCTGTCTGGATTTGCTGACCTCCCGGCAACCGGTTTTTCAATGTTCCCAGTGTGGTTTCAAGTCCCAGGATGTCTCCTGGAAATGTCCCCAGTGTCAGGTGTGGGACACCATGGAGCCGTTTTGACAGTGATTGCGGGTCCAGGGGGGTCACCCCCCTGGCGGGTCCAGGGCAGCGCCCTGGGACTTTGCCGTTGCCGTTGCCGTTGCCGTTGATTTTCAAAAAGAGCCGCAGCCGCTTTTTGCTGCGGCGTTTTCAGCATGCGCCGCAGGCAAACTGGCGTGGATTGGGCACCCTGCCGGACGAAACGATGACCAACAGCGAAAGAGATTCCATGATGACAGGCAGCATGTCAACGGACAGGATATGACGACGACCATTTCGGCACCGGGCGGCACCATGGTGATTGCCATCGCCAATGATCATGGGGGAACGGCGCTCAAGCAGCAGTTGGTGGCGCAATTGCGGGACCGGCCCGGGGTGGCGCTGCTGGACCTGGGGGTCGATGACGGGATCTCGGTGGATTACCCGGCCTATGCCGCACGGGTGTGCACGGCCCTGTTTACCGGGGAGGCGCAACGGGGTATATTGATCTGCGGCACCGGTCTGGGCATGTCCATGGCGGCCAACCGCCATCCGGGTATCCGGGCGGCCTTGTGTCATGATGAATACACGGCGCGCATGGCGCGGCGGCACAACGATGCCAATGTCCTGGTGCTGGGTGGCCGCGTCACCGGCGGGGCGGTGGCGGCGGCCCTGCTGGAGGTCTGGTTGACGGAACCCTTCGAGGGGGGGCGGCACCAGCGCCGCATCGAGATGATGGACCCCTGAATCGTTGCGTCCGGCAGAGTATCGGATGCGGCCAGCCTGCCTGCGGCGCATGCTGAGGGTGCCGCAGCAAACGGCGGCTGCGGCTTTTTTGAAAAACAACGGCAACGGCAACAGCAACGGCAAAGTCCCAGGGCGCTGCCCTGGACCCGCCAGGGGGGTGACCCCCCTGGACCCGCAATCCCGACAGGGGTTTTCCGGGATGAACAGGGACGAAACAATGATCCATCCGATCAAGGCCTCATCCAATCACCTCCTACAGAGAAGCACGATGCCTAAACCAAAAAACCCATCCAAAAAGGCGCTGTCGCAGGCTGCCATCAACAGAACAACGAGCGACCTGCCGCTGCAGCAGATTGACCCGGAGATCTACAGTGCCATTGCCGAGGAGTTGCACCGGCAGCAGCACCAGATCGAGCTGATTGCTTCGGAAAATGTGGTCAGCCGGGCGGTGTTGCAGGCCCAGGGAAGTGTGTTGACCAACAAATATGCGGAGGGGTATCCCCACAAGCGCTACTACGGGGGTTGCGCCTTTGTGGACAAGGCGGAAGAGCTGGCCATCAACCGGGCCAAAAAACTGTTTTCCTGCCAGTTTGCCAATGTGCAGCCCCATTCCGGCTCTCAGGCCAACATGGCGGCCTATCTGGCCCTGGCCGGGGTGGGTGACACGATACTGGGCATGTCGCTGGCCGACGGGGGACATCTCACCCATGGGGCCAAACCCAATTTTTCCGGGCAACTGTTTCGGGCGGTGCAGTATGGCCTGCATCCGGAGAGCGAACAGATCGACTATGAGCAGGTGGCGCGTCTGGCCCGCGAGCACAAACCGCGGGTGATCGTCGCCGGGGCGTCGGCCTACAGCCAGATTATTGATTTTCAGCGGTTCCGGGACATTTGTGACGAGGTGGGGGCCGATCTGCTGGTGGACATGGCCCATTTTGCCGGGTTGGTGGCGGCGGGCTGTCATCCGTCGCCCATGCCGTATGCCGACCTCGTCACGACCACCACCCACAAGACGCTGCGTGGTCCCCGGGGCGGGATGATCCTGACCAACCGGGAAGATCTGGCCAAAAAGATTGACTCCAAGATTTTTCCCGGCATTCAGGGTGGGCCGTTGATGCATGTGATTGCGGCCAAGGCGGTCTCCCTGAAGGAGGCGCTCACGCCGGAATACCGGGAGTATATCGAGTCGGTCTGCGCCAACGCCCGGGCCCTGGCGGAGACGCTGGTGGAGCGGGGCTTGCGGATCGTGTCGGGGGGCACGCAAAACCATCTCATGCTGGTGGATCTGACCTCCCGGGGGATTACCGGCAAGCAGGCGGAACATGCCCTGGAGCAGGTGGGTCTGACCTGCAACAAGAACGCCATTCCCAACGATCCCCGCAGTCCGTTTGTCACCTCCGGGATTCGCCTGGGGACACCGGCGGCCACCAGTCGGGGGTTTGGCGCGGAGGAGTTTCGCGAGGTGGGACGCATGATCGTGCGCATCCTGGATACCGTTGCCGAAAGCCCGAACGGCGATCCGGCGGTGGAGATGGATGTCCGGCAGGAGGTGGAACGGCTGTGCCGGAGTTTTCCGATTTATGTGGAGCCGGTCATCTGAAGCGCGACCGTGGCGGGACGGGCTGTTTTTTTTCCGGAGATCGGGCGTTCGCTGCCCGGCCTGGCAACTGTTGCATGTCATGATTGATCGTGGATGGATCGCATGTGTCGTGCCTCGTGGTTTTTTTTCGCCCTGCTGGCCGTCGGTTGGCCGACTGCCGTGTCTGCCCTCTCCCTGGGAGAGTGGCAGGTGGTCAGCCAGCCCGGTCAACCCTGGCAGGCCCGTGCCGACCTGACCCTGGACGATGATGAAGAGATCCAGTCCCTGACCATCGGTTCGGCCAACGATTATGCCCTGGTCAAGCTGCCCCGCCCGGCGGGGGTGGAACGTTTGTCGGTCCGGGTCAGACAGGAGGGCGAACGTTCCATGCTCTGGCTGCAGGGCAAACCGACCGGCGGCGGGGACGACGCGGTCATCCTGTTGCACCTCCTCACCAACAAGCGAACCTACCTGCCCTTTTTCCGGGTATCGAACGGACGGACGGCTGCCGCGGCTGTGCCACCGCCGCCTGTCACACCGCCGATTGACATGCCGCCGCAGGCGGCCATCGGGCAACCTGCCAGAAAACAGGCCATTTTTGCCAGAACGGCACCACCCACGGTGCCGGCACCCGCGGTGCGGCCCAAGGCAAGCATCCCGGCGCAACAGCCAGTGGCGCCACCCGTCGTCGCCCCGGCGCAGACCACCGATCTTGACACGGCAGGCAGCACCGATTCGCCACAAACCTATGGTCCTGTCCAGCTGGGCGAGACCCTGTCAGGTATCGTGCGGGCGCTGGCACGCCAGGCGACGCGGGGATTTCAGGCCGAAGTGGCCATCTGGCGACGCAATCCGGATCGATTCATTCTGAACAACATGAATGGCCTGAAAAGCGGGGGCATCCTGGTCATCCCCTCCCCGGCGGAGATGGCCCAGGTGGAGCCGGGCGAGGCGTATCGGCTGTGGAGCGAGCATATCCAGGCGTGGCGCCAGCCGGTTGCGCAGCGCCAGCCGGTTGCGCAGCGCCAGCCCAGGCCGCTGCCTCAGCCGGTTGTCCCGGCTGCGCCCGAACCGGTCGCACGTCCGCAACCACCCGCCCCGCCCCCCATGCCAGGCCAGTCAGACCAGGCCCCACTGGAACAGATTGCCACCCGGTTGCAGGGCATCCACTCCCTGCTGGAGAAGAACAGCCAACAAATGGATCTGTTGATGAAACGGGTCTCGTCCCTGGAAAGCGGTCAGGAGATGTTCCGGCAGTTTGAGCAGCGGTTGACGGTGCTGGAAGAGCGGATCAAAAAATGATGCATGGCCCGCCAGTCTGCCTGCGGCGCTGCTGAAAAACGCCGCAGCAAACACCGCTGCGGCTGCTTTGAAAAGCAAAAACAACGGCAGGGGCCGCCAGTTTGCCTGCGGCGCTGCTGAAAAACG
>JAMOAX010000009.1:0-35044 GCA_039908555.1 Magnetococcus sp. DMHC-8 | reverse complement strand
ACATACTGCATGCCGACATGGCCTTTACGCCCCATCTGAGGGCGCACGGCATCCGGTAGACCGGTCGGCGCGATTGCTGCGGGTCCAGGGGGGTCACCCCCCTGGCGGGTCCAGGGCAGAGCCCTGGGACTTTGCTGTTTGCTTTATGCGCCGCAGGCAGACTGCAGATGATCGCAGGTCCCGGGACCACTTGCCAGCTTGCCTGCGGCGCATATTGAAAACGCCGCAGCAAAAAGCGGCTGCGGCTCCTTTGAAAAACAACGGCAACAGCAACGGCAAAGTCCCAGGGCTCTGCCCTGGACCCGCCAGGGGGGTGACCCCCCTGGACCCGCAGCAATCGCGCCGACCGGTCTACCGGATGCCGTGCGCCTTCAGATGGGGCGTAAAGGCCATGTCGGCATGCAGTATGTGGCCGACCAGCCATGCCCTCAGGGCACTCATCAGGTCAATGACGATGGCAAAATCCCCGTCCTCGAAACGTTGGATGAAGTCCACGGCCAGACCCACCAGCTTTTTGTGTTCGGCCTTGTGCGCCATCCGCTCGGGATAGGAGGTCTTGTCAAAATACGCCTCCTCTCGCTGAAAATGAAACACCGTATAATCCGCCAGCTTTTTCAAGATATCCTGCATGCTCTCCTTGCTGCCCCCCCTCTTCATGGTCCGGTGAAGCTGGTTGACCATATCCACCAGTTTGCGATGGTCGTTGTCCACATCCCGCAAGCCGGTGACCAACTGATCATCCCAGGGCATAAAAGGCGGCTCCTCGGCCCGCGCATCGATGAGGCCCTGATAGAGCTGGTCCATCCAGCCGAACAGGGCCTGACGCGCCGCAATACAGTCGAGCAGGTGGGCCTCGGCCTGCTGCCGGTCGAGCCCGCCCGCTTTTTGCAAATCCTGCACCGTCTGGCGAACGGCGCCATGCAGGCGCTCCGCAGCGGCCACCAGGGACTGAAACACGGTGGAATGCCTGTACTGCTTTTTTCCCTGGGACTGCAGCCACAGATAAAACTCCGTCTTTTCCAACGCGGCCACCTCATCGACTGACAAGGTCACACGGCCCACGATGGCCTGTTCCAGGGTGCTCTGCCACTGCAAATACGCGCCCTTGGCCGCCCGGATGTTGAACAGGGGCGAGCCGATGTCTACCTCCATCTGCGTGGCATACAACGCGCCGCTCACATCCCGCAACACGGCCCCCATGCGATCAAACTGCAGGGAGGAGGCCCGCATGACAGTGGCCGTCCGGCCAGCCTCCTCCATTTGCTCGCCAACCACTCCGGACACCTGAAAGGTTTTTTCCGCAGAACGCAGAATGGCATGGGCCAGGCCCAGGGCTCTCTGGCTGTCTTCGGACAGTGAAATGGCCGATACCGAAACCACTGCGGCCGACCGAGCCACCTCCGCCGTGCCGATGGCCGCTTCCGCCGCCGACCGGGCCACATCGTGGGCAGCCACGCCCAATTCGTGCGCATTGCGTGTCACTCCACCGGCAGCTGCCGTGACCTTCTGCATGGAGTCGCCAATGCCGCGAATGGCTGAAGTCTGCTCATCCACCGCATAGGTGATGATCTGATTCGCCTGGCTGATGCTGGTGACGCTGGCGATGATCTCCTTGTTGGCCGCCGCCACCGAGGTGGCGATGGTGGTGATGTCTTCGGTCTTTTCGCGAATCATCCAGGTGGCCTTCTCGGTTTGCCGGGCCAACTCTTTCACCTCGTTGGCGACCACCGCAAAACTTTTGCCCGCCTCGCCCGCACCGGCCGCTTCAATGGAGGCATTCAGGGCCAGCAGGCTGGTCTGATCAGCAATATTCTTGATTGTTTTGACAAATTTACCGATCTCCGCCGCCGATACAGAGAGCTTTTCCATCACGGCCTGGGTTTCGCGGACCCGTTTGTCGGTTTGCGAGGAGGCATCACTGGCCGCCTGACACCGTTCACGTACTTCGCCCAGCGCATTGGTCATGTCCTGGACTGACGTCGCCACATGCCGGACGGCGCTGTCCACCTGCTCCAGACTCTGGTTGACACCGCCGATATTGGCGGTCATCTCCTCTGCCGCTGCGGCCATGGTGGTAATGTTGATGCTGGCCTGCTCGGTTCCGGAAGCGATGGTGGAGACACTCTCGGCCACATCGTTGGCAGCCAGGGTGATGCTCTCCAGACTGCGGGTGGCCATGCCGACCGACTCCTTGACCTCCACAATCTCCCGGGCCAGCACGGTATTCTGCGTCGAAACCTCCTCCACAACCTGCAGCGAATTCTGGGCGTCGCTGTTGATCCAATCACGAATTTTCATGATCTCCGATGCGCAGGCCACGACCCCACCGGACTGGAGTGTCACTGCGGTCATCACGTTGGCCACCTTGTCGGCCAGGGCATTGAGCTGCCGGCCCAACTGGACAATTTCATCCCCGCCGGATGCCTCCGGATTGTCTCCCAGTGGCACCCGGGCCGTAAAATCACCCGATGCCATCCTCTGCATGGCCCCCCGAACCTGCTGGACGGTTCTCAACGAGAAACGGATAAACAGACCACCCACCACCAGCAGCACCACTCCTATGGCAGGCAACAGCCAGGCCAATACCGCCTCCCACCAGGCAGCGTCCCGGGTGGACAGGGTCAGCATCGGCAACCCGATCAACAAAACAGCGGGAACAAACAGCGCCAGAATAACTTTATCCCGCATTTTCAAGAATGTCATGCTCATTGGCCCCTTCTTTCGTCCGGTGTACCGGTATTGCCTCCTTCCCCGCCTTCCGGGAGGAAATAGTACATGACCCCGACTGGATAGACCAGAAAAAATAGTGGTCCTGCCCCCGGGGTCGCGCCTGGAACCGACTCGGGTCGGCACATGATGACTATTTTTCCTGCTCCCCCTGCGTCGCCACCCCGCCCCACCCCCCGCCCAGCGCCTTGACAAGGGTGACGGCGGCCGTATAACGCCGCCCACGCAGGCTCAGGGCCGCCCGTTCGCTGGCCAGACGGGCCGCCTGGGTGGTGCCCACCACCAGATAACTGACCACCCCCGCCCGATACTGGTTTTCGGCCAGAGCCTGGGCCTGGCGGGCCGCCTGGACTGCGCCCTCCTGGGCCTCGGCCTCGGCCTCCAGCAAACGCAGGGCCGCCAGATTGTCTTCCACCTCCTGCAGGGCATTGAGCACCGTCTGCCGATAATGGGCCACCGCCTGGTCATAGGTCGCCAGGGCCTGGGCCTGCTGGGCCTGTCGCAGACCGTTGTCAAACAACGCCGCCGCCAGTGACGGCCCCAGCGACCAGTAACGGGAGGGTGCCGTGAACCAGCTGGCCTGGCTGGTGCCCTGATAGCCGCCCGCCGCGCCCAGGGTCAATGCCGGGAAAAAAGCCGCCGTGGCCACCCCGATCTGGGCATTGGCCGCTGCCACCCGCCGTTCCGCCGCGGCAACATCGGGACGGCGCTCCAACAACTCCGATGGCAGCCCGGGCGGTATCACCGGTATCCTCCCCGTCAGGACAGCCGACTCCAGCACAAAATCGGCTGGAACCTGCCCGACCAACTGGGCCAGCACATGCTCCAGTTGGGCATGCTGCAACTCGGTGTCCAGCGCCTGGGCCTGGGCACTCTTCAACTGGCTTTCCGCCTGGGCCACATCACCGGGGGTGGCCACCCCGGCCGCCAGCTGATTGCGGGTCAAGGTCAGGGATTTTTCATACGCCGCCAACGTCTCCCGATACAACTGCTGCTGTTCCTCTGCCACCCTCAGCAAAAAATAGTTCTGGGCCAACTGGGCCTGAAGACTCAGACGCGCCCCCTCCAGGTCGGTCAGACTGGCCTGGGCACCCGCCTCACCCGCCTCGACCGCATGCCGTATCCGCCCCCAAACATCCCACTCCCAACTGGCCGTCGATCCCAGGCTGCGGGTCGTCAGCACCGACTTGGCATTGACTGCCTCGCCACGGGAAATACCCAGATTGCCGGTCAACACCGGGAAAAAAGCGGCCCTGGCCGTCTCGACCTGGGCCAACGCCACCCGGTACCGGGCCTCTGCCTCCTTGAGACTCTGGTTGTCCAGCACCAGCCTCTCCTCCAGACGGTTCAGGACAGCATCCCCGAACCATTCCCACCAGGCCCCCCGGGGCAGATGATCACCGGGTTGGGCAGGCTGCCAGCCCGACTCCTTGAACTCGGCAGGCATGGCCATGGCCGGGGGCCGGTAATCAGGCAGCAGAGTACAGCCCGTCAACAGGCACACCCATAAACCACAGACCATCCCCCATGCGGGGTGCTGCCACGGACCACGCCAGGCACTCTGCCCCCGGACCACACCAGGAGGAAGATCCCCCCGGACCCGCATCACATCAACACGTTTCATGGGTTCTCCTTGCAGGCCACCAGGACGGGACCGGGTTCCCGGCGACGGTAAAACCAGAGACGCAAACGATCCAGATAGAGATAGACCACCGGCGTCGTGTAAAGGGTCAGCAATTGACTTAAAAACAATCCACCGACGATGGAAATGCCCAGGGGCAGACGCATCTCCGAACCGTCACCACTGCCCAATGCCAACGGCAGCGCCCCGAACAGGGCCGCCAGCGTGGTCATCAAAATGGGCCGGAATCGCAGCAAACAGGCCTGGCGAATGGCCTCCTGGGGCGGAATGCCGGCAGTGCGCTCCCTCTCCAGGGCAAAATCGATCATCATGATGGCATTCTTCTTGACAATGCCAATCAACAACACCACCCCGATCATGGCCATCAGATTGAAATCGTTGCCCGTGGCCATCAGGGCCAGCAGAGCCCCCACCCCTGCCGATGGCAGGGTGGAAAGAATGGTCAGAGGATGGATATAACTTTCATACAGAATGCCCAGCACAATGTATACCGACAACAGGGCCGCCATGATCAACCAGGGCTGGTTTTCCAGAGAGGCTTGAAACACCTTGGCCGTCCCCTGGAATCCCCCCTGTACCGGGGTGCCCAGCCGGGCAAAAGTCTCTTCAATGGCCTCGGTGGCCTGGGAAAGGCTGACCCCGGGCGCCAGGTTGAAAGAGATGGTGGAGGCGGCAAACAGCCCCTGATGGTTGACCACCAGCGGAGCCACCGTCGAAGTGACAGTGCTGACCGCCGCCAGCGGCACCTGTACACCCGCCGGGGTGTGGAGATGAATCCCGCCCAGGGATGCCGGGTCCTGGAGAAAGGGCGGTGCGGCCTCCATGACCACCCGGTACTGGTTCAAGGGGGTGTAGATGGTGGAAACCTGACGCTGGCCAAAGGCATCGTTGAGGGTGACATCCATCAAACGGGGGGTCACCCCCAGGCGGGCCGCACTGACCCGATCCAGGGTCACCCGGGTGGACAACCCCCGATCATTCTGATCGCTGGAAATATCAACCAGTTGTGGCAGCTTGCCCAGAGCCTCACGAATGCGGGGTTCCCAGCGACGCAACTCCTCCAGATCGCTGGATTGCAGGGTGTACTGATAGGTGCCGCTGCCCTGTCGACCTCCCACCCGAATCTCCTGGGCCGCATGGAGAATCAGAGTGGCCCCGGCCTCATGGGACAGTTTGCTCCGCAACCGCCCCATCACCTGATCCACCGAACCCCGCTCCTGCCGGGGTTTGAGGGAAACAAACATCATGCCGCTGTTGCGCTGCCCGCCTCCGGTAAAGGCAATGACGTGCTCCACGGCCGGGTCCCGCCCCACCTCCCGGGAAAAGTGTTCCATCTTGCGCTGCATGGCCTGAAAGGAAATGCCCTGGTCCCCTTGAATGGTGCCAATGAGGCGCCCGATGTCCTGCTGCGGGAAAAATCCTTTTGGAATAGTGATATACAAATAGACATTCAGCCCGATGGTGGCCAGCAGCCCCAGCAGGGTCAGCAGGGGATGACGCAGGGCCACCGTCAGGGTGCGCTCGTAATGATGCAACAGTCCCTGCGAAAACCGGCCTGCCAGCCGGGCCAACCGCCCCCCGGTCACCCCTTCCCGATCCAGAGGTCGCAACAGGCGGGCACACATGGCCGGGGTGGTGGTCAGTGAAACCACCAGGGAGACCAGTACCGCCACCCCCAAAGTCACCGCAAATTCACGAAACAGTCGCCCCACGATCCCGCCCATGGCCAGAATGGGAATAAAAACCGCCACCAGGGAAAGACTCATGGAAAAAACCGTGAAACCCACCTCCTTCACCCCCTGCAGGGTGGCCTGCAGGGGGGAGAGCCCCTTTTCCAGGTGGCGGGTGACATTTTCCAGCACCACAATGGCATCATCCACCACAAAACCGGTGGCAATGGTGAGGGCCATCAGGGAAAGATTGTTCAGACTGTAGCCCAGCAGATACATGACGCCAAAGGTCCCCACCAGGGAGACCGGCACCGCCACGGTGGGAATCAGGGCCGCCCGACCATTGCCCAGGAAGAGATAAACCACCAGAATCACCAGTGCAGTGGCAATCAGCAGACTGCGTTCCACCTCCCGCAGGGAGGCGCGAATGGTGGGGGTGCGATCCAGCAACACCGCCAGGTTCACCTCGGCGGGAATGGTACTCCGCAAGACCGGCACCAGCCGGTGAATCCGCTCCACGGTCTCGATAATATTGGCCCCGGGCTGCCGGGTGATGATCAGCAACACCGACGGTCTGCCATCGGCGGAACCGGCGTTCCGCAAATCCTGTACCGAATCCACCACCTCCCCCAGGTCACCCAGACGCACCGGGGCGTTGTTGCGCCAGGTGACGATGATGGGCCGGTACTGGTCGGCCTTGCTGGCCTGGTCATTGGCATCGATGCTCCATTGCCGCTCTCCCTGCTCCCATACGCCCTTGGGACGGTTGGCATTGGTGGCGGCAATGGCGGCCCGCACCGTCTCGAAACCGACGCCATGATGGTCCAGCAGCCCCGGGTCCAACTCCACCCGCACGGCGGGCAACGAACTGCCTCCCAACCGGACCTGCCCCACCCCCTCCACCTGGGAGAGCTTCTGGGCCAGCACCGTGGCAGCCAGGTCGTACAGGGCACCCTGACCCTGATGGTCCGAGGTCAGGGCCAGCACCATGATGGGCATGTCCGCCGGGTTGACCTTGCGGTAGGTGGGATTGGATGGCATGCCGGTGGGCAGCAGGGCGCGGGCGGCGTTGATCGCCGCCTGCACATCCCGTGCAGCCCCGTCAATGTTGCGACTCAGGTCAAACTGCAGGGTGACCGAAGAGCCGCCCAGGGAACTGGAAGAGGTGATCTCCGTCACACCGGCGATGCGTCCCAGGGTCCGCTCCAGGGGACTGGCAACGGTGGCCGCCATGGTCTCCGGGCTGGCGCCCGGCAGTCCGGCCGAGACTGAAATGGTGGGAAAATCCACCTGGGGCAACGGGGCCACCGGCAACAGACGAAAACCGATCAACCCCGCCAGCACCACCCCCAGCGTCAAGAGGGCCGTGGCCACCGGTCGCCTGACAAACACGCCGGAGAAGGTCACGGCCCACCCTCCTGTCCGACCGGGACGGCCCCTTTCTCCCGGGCATCAGGCCGGGCGAGACGGGCCGCCCAGCGATCAAAGGTCAGGTAGATCACCGGCGTGGTGAACAGGGTGATCAACTGGCTCACCATCAGCCCGCCCACCATGGTCACTCCCAAAGGATGGCGCAACTCGGAGCCGGTCCCACTGCCCAGCATCAAAGGCAAGGCCCCCAGCATGGCCGACAGGGTGGTCATCAGGATGGGTCGGAACCGCAACAGACAGGCCTGGTAGATGGCCTCGCGGGGGGCAAGCCCCTGATGGCGCTGGGCATCCAGGGCGAAGTCGATCATCAGAATGGCGTTTTTCTTGACGATGCCGATCAGCAGGATAATGCCGATGATGGCCGTGATGCCCAGATCATTGTTGGAAAGCATCAGGGCCAGCAACGCCCCCACCCCCGCCGAGGGCAGGGTGGAAAGAATGGTCACCGGGTGAATATAGCTTTCGTATAACACCCCCAGGACGATGTACATGGTCACCACCGCCGCCAGAATCAACCACAACTCATTGGCCAACGCAACCCGGAAGGCCTGGGCCGCCCCCTGGAAGGTACTCTGGATGCTCACCGGCAACCCCATCTCCCGCTCGACCGCCTCGATGGCGGTCACCGCCTCGCCCAGGGAGGCACCGGGCGCCAGGTTGAAAGAGATGGTCACCGCCGGAAACTGACCCTGACGATTCAACACCAGGGGCGCGAGCCGCTCCTCCAACCGGGCGACACTGCTCAAAGAGACCTGTCCCCCATTGCTGGCGGTCACCCGCAGATCGCCAATGGCCCGCCAATCCTGCCGAGGCTCCGGCTTGACCTCCAGCACCACCCGATACTGGTTGGCCTGGGTAAAAATGGTGGAGATCAACCGCTGGCCATAGGCGTCGTACAAGGCATTGTCGATGGCAGCTGCGGTGACCCCCAACCGTCCGGCGGCATCCCGGTCGATGACCAGATAGGCCTGCAACCCCTCCTCCTGCTGGTCGCTGGTCACCTCCCGCAGGGCCGGCAACTGCTGCAACCGCTCCACCAACCGGGGGCCCCAC
Source organism: Magnetococcus sp. DMHC-8 (assembly GCA_039908555.1). Classification (GTDB taxonomy): domain Bacteria; phylum Pseudomonadota; class Magnetococcia; order Magnetococcales; family Magnetaquicoccaceae; genus Magnetaquicoccus. The sequence goes on along the minus strand of JAMOAX010000009.1, from coordinate 26,521 downwards.
AGGGCCAGATCGGCCTGACTGGGCGACTCCAGGGTGAACTGATACTGGGTGCGGCTCACCCGCTCCTCGATGGTCAGATCCTGTACCGGTTGCATGTAAAGGGTCACCCCCGGCACCGTGGCCACCCGCTCCCCCAACCGTCGCAGCACCTGGGACAACCCCTCCCCTTCCCGTTTCTCCCGGGGCTTGAGGGAGATGAGAATGCGCCCGCTGTTGAGGGTGATGTTGGTCCCGTCCACCCCGATGAACGAGGTCAGGCCGTTCACTGCCCGGTCGGCCAGGAGCACCCGCGCCAGTTCCTGGTGCCGCTCCGCCATGGCGCCAAAAGAGATGGCCGCCGGGGCCTGGGTGATCCCCTGAATCAAACCGGTGTCCTCCTGGGGGAAAAATCCTTTCGGAATCGCTATGGCCAGCACCACGGTCAACCCCAGGGTGGCCACGGCCGCCAGCAGGGTGACTCCCTGGTGCGCCAACACCCGCCGCAGCAACCACCCGTAACCATGAATGATGCGTTGCAGCACTCTTCCCTCTCCCTCTGCCCGGGCGGCTCCCTGTTCTTCCCCCGCCGGTCGGGCCTTCAGCAGCCGGGCACACATCATGGGGGTCAGGGTCAGGGAGACCACCGCCGAGATTAAAATGGCCACCGCCAGAGTGACGGCAAACTCCCGGAACAACCGGCCCACCACGTCACTCATGAACAACAAAGGGATCAGCACCGCCACCAGGGAAAAGGTCAACGAAACGATGGTAAAGGCGATCTGCCGGGAACCATCCAGGGCTGCCTGCAGGGGGGATTTGCCCGTCTCAAGATGACGGGCAATGTTTTCGATCACCACGATGGCATCGTCCACCACAAAGCCGGTGGAGATGGTCAGGGCCATCAGGGTCAGATTGTTGATGGAAAAGTTGGCCAGATACATGACACCGAAGGTGCCAACCAGGGACAGGGGCACTGCAAAACTGGGAATGAGGGTGGCGGGCAGATTGCGCAAAAACAGAAAGATGACCAACACCACCAGGGCAACGGCCAGCATCAGTTCAAACTGGACGTCCTGCACCGAGGCACGAATGGTCAAGGTGCGATCACTGGCCTCCTGCACATCCACACTGCCGGGCAGGGAAGCCCGCAGGCGGGGCAACAACTGTTTGACCCGGTCGGCCACCTGGATGACATTGGCCCCGGGCTGACGCTGGATATTGACAATGATGGCCTGGTCCAGCCCAGCCCAGGCGGCCAGACGACTGTTTTCCGCCCCCTCCTCCACATCGGCCACATCCCGCAAAAAGAGGGGGGCACCGTTGCGATACGCCACCACCAATCCGGCAAACTCCTCCGCCGATTTGAGCTGGTCATTGGCGTCGATGGTGGAGGCCCGGCTGGGACCATCAAAGCTCCCCTTGGGCTGGTTGACGTTGGCATTGCTGATGGCAGTCCGCAAATCCTCCAGCCCCATGCCGTAGGCCGCCAGGGCACGGGCATTGGCCTGCACCCGTATCGCCGGACGCTGACCACCACTGAGACTCACCAGCCCCACCCCCGGCAATTGGGATATTTTCTGGGCAATGCGGGTCTCCACCAGGTCCTGCACCCGGGGCAGGGAGAGCGTGGCAGAGGTGACCGCCAGGGTCATGATCGGCGCGTCCGCCGGATTGACCTTGTTGTAGATGGGAGGCGCCGGCAGATCGGCGGGCAACAGATTGGCGGCGGCATTGATGGCAGCCTGTACCTGCTGCTCCGCCACATCCAGGGTCAGGGTCAGGACAAACTGGAGGGTGATCAGGGACGATCCCCCGGAACTGGTGGACGAGAGGCGATTCAACCCCGGCATCTGACCAAACTGCCGCTCCAGCGGGGCCGTGATGGAAGAGGCGATCACCTCCGGACTGGCCCCGGGATAGAGGGTGACCACCTGAATGGTGGGATAATCCACCTCCGGCAGGGCCGACAGCGGCAGCATCCGATAGGCCAACACGCCCGCCAACAGGATGGCCAGCATCAGCAGGGTGGTGGCAACCGGCCGCAGGATAAAAATTCGGGAGGGATTCATGCCGTGCTATTCCCCGACAGTCCGCTCTTTTTTGTCCCCGGCACCACTGCCGGTCGGACGATCCCGATCCGGGCGTTCTGCTCCCGCTGCGTCTGTCCTGCCCTCCTTGCCTTCCTTGCCCTTGCTGCCCTCCCTGTCCTTCTTGCCCCCCGTTGTTTCCCGGGTAACCTCCTGAATCCGGGAGCCATCCCGCAACTTGTCGACGCCCTCCACCACCACCTTGTCCCCCTCCTTCAACCCCTCGTCAATGGCGATGCTCTCCCCCTGCACGAGACCGACCTTGACCGGCTGGAGCACCACGGTCTGATCCTCCCGCACCAGGTAGACATGGGTCCCCTTGCGCCCCCGTTGCAAGGCGGCACTCGGGATCAACAAGGCCGCCGGCCGGTTTTCCAGGATCAGCGCGACGTTGACAAACTGGTTGGGAAACAGCTTGCCGTCGACATTGTCAAACTCGGCCTTGAGTTTGACAGTACCGGTCGTGGTATCAATCTGGTTGTCCAGGGTGAGCAGTCGGCCCTCTGCCAGGCGATTCCTGCGCTCCCGGTCATACAGCTCCACCGGCAGGGTGCCCCCCTGCTGCCAATGGGCCAGCAGTTGGGGCAGGGCATCCTCGGGCAGGGTGAACAATACCTGAATGGGACGCACCTGGGCGACGGCAACCAGTCCACCGGCATCGTTCTGGCGGATCATGTTGCCCGGGTCCACCTGGCGCAGACCCGTTACTCCCGCCATGGGGGCGGTGATGCGGGTGTAGGAGAGTTGCAGGGCAGCGTTGTCCACCTGGGCCTGATCCGCCAGCACCGTTCCTTCGTATTGTCGCACCAGGGCCTGCTGCGTCTCCGCCTGCTGCCGGGAAATGGAATCCTGTTTCAGCAGAGTCTGGTAACGGGCCGCGTCGCTGCGGGCGTTGTCCAGGAGTGCCTTGTCGCGGGCCAGTTGCCCCCTGGCCTGGTCCAGTTGAATCTGGAACGGACGGGGATCGATCTGGGCCAGCAACTGGCCGGCCTCCACCGTCTCCCCCTCCCGGAACGCCACCTGCATCAACTGGCCATCCACCCGGGTGCGCACCATCACCCAGCGAGCCGGAATCACCGTCCCCAGGGACTCCAGTTGCAGGCGAACCGGGCCCGCTGTGACCAGGCCGGTGATCACCGGCACCGGCTGGTTGGCGCCTTTGTTGCGTCCGTCGCCTTTGCCCCTGCCCCACTGGCCACCCTCTCCAGCCTTCTCCCGCGACTCCACCACAGTGAAGGGCGGGAATCCCCACCACCAGGAGCCCCCCCACGCTGCCGCCAGCAACACCACCAGCCATCCCAGGCGTCGCTGCCAACCCGAACCGGTCCTGACCCCGGACCCATGCCCTCCTCCCCCGGTTCGGGGTTGCCCGTCAGGGCAGATGGGGGGGGGATCTTCGTGCTGGTTTACCGTCATCTGTACGCTCCCGTCTGCATCCTGTTGGCCCTCCAGGCGCTGCTTCCGTGCCCTTCCGGGAATATACCCCACACCGCCGTCCCGTGCACTGCACGGTGACGGTCCCGTTGGAAAACGCGGATAACGGATAACCTCGCCATGGTGTGGAGTGGGGGCAGCAGGTGGTGGTGCGTTCCGCAGGATGATCGGGAGATTGCCTGCGGCGCATGCTGAAAAGGCCGCAGCAAAAACCGGCTGCGGCCCTTCTTGAAAATCAACGGCAAAGTCCCAGGGCGCTGCCCTGGACCCGCCAGGGGGGTGACCCCCCTGGACCCGCAGCCATTTTTCCAAGCCCGTCCAATCAGCCTGGTGGAGCCGGCAGCCCGCCCCGCCTGTCCCGGGCGTTCATGACCCGTCCAGCAACCGCTGCACATCCTGGAAATGGGTCACTGCCCAGGCCAGCGACCGCCGGGCCTCTTCCCGGTGCTGGTCTCCGGCGGCCGAACGCGCCCGGTTCAGCCACAGTTCTCCCCGGGCAAACAGGGCCAGCCGGGTCGCGCCCTGCGCCCGGTCCACACCCGCCATGAACGGCTGTCGGCTCCGTGACAGGGGCAACACCCAGCGGGTGTGAATGGTCTCCAGTTCGACCAGCAGGGCCGGCATGGCCAACCCCGGCAGCGCGGCATGCACAGCCTGCAGGGCAGCCACGCAAGCCCCCAGTTGCCCACCACTCACCGGGCATGGATCGCCCGCCCCGTCATCCGGCAGGGCGTCGGCCCACACAGGCTCAGGTTGGCGACGCCACAGCACCACCCCCACCAGGGCCACCCCGCACCCGACCAGCGCCCCCGACAGGGTATCCGGCCACCCCCCGGCAGCAGGCGGCTTGGCGGCACAGGTCACCGCCAGCAGCAATCCGCCCAGGCAGATCAACGGGGCCATGTATGATCTCATTGTCATTCGGTAGAATTCACCCATGCTTTCAAATTAATACGCTTTCCAGAGTCGGTGCGTCCAGGATGCGAAGAGTCCACTCCTCCAGGGTGGACAGTTCCGCATCGGCTATTTTTTGGCTGGCCCAGGGGGGCAGGTCGCCGAAACGGCGTTGGAGTTGGCGGGTCAACGTGTCCGCCTTGCCTTTCTTCTCACCTGTCTGCTCGCCGATCCGTATCCCCTGCTGCTCGCCGATTTGGATGCCTTCCTCTCGTGCCTCCACCCTCGCCTGTTCAACCGCCCCCCGCGCATCTGCTATGGCAATACCGGCCTTGTCATACATCTCCAACTCCTCAGCCGTCATGTTGGCCACCATGGCCATCTCGAAAGCATGGCGGAACGGGGCTGTACTCAGCTTTTCAGGCACATCCTGCAGGGAACCGGCATACTTGATGAAATAGATCCACTTGTCGAGGATGTCGTCCAGATCCTCCAATGGCTTGACAAACTTGGGGAGCTCGACAAAAAAGTGGATGATGTCCTGTAGATAAGAGTGTCCAGTGATGGTTTCGCGTGACTCGTGGCAAGAGACGCAGTGGGTGAAGTCATGGAACAGGACGAAGTCGGTGATGGTAATGGCGATCACCTGGTTCAGCCTGGGATAGTCCTCGCCCCGCTCTATCTGGTGCGCATACGCCTTGGCGGCGTTGTACTGGATCCGCTTCAAAAAGGCAGCCACCTTCTGAACCTGCATCTCCACGATGTAGGAAACGCCTCGGTGGTCCCGGCACTTGACATCCAGGATGGAATATTTCAACTCCCGGATCTTCGGGGCCAGAAACGGGTCGAGGATGGTCAACTCGGCGATGCACCGCTCCCCCTCCAGTCCCAGGAGACTTTCCAGGAAACTGACGAGGAGCTCCTTGGCACTCTCGCTGCCGAATATCTTCTTGAACGCGAAGTCGATGCGTGGATCGATAAATTTCATGGCTGGGCCACATGTTGACTGAAGATCACCAGACTATCGGGCCAGTGTATCTCCTTGCTGGGTGAAATGCCACTGGATTCGTCGTGGGCGTCAACTCGGGCGTTCCGTTCCGGGATCCGCCAGCAGCAATCCGCCCAGGCAGATCAACGGGGCCATGTATGATCTCATTGTCATTCGGTAGAATTCACCCATGCTTTCAAATGAATTATAATAGAAGTTTCACCCTCTTTGGTTGTGTCCAGCAGCAGATTCCCCCCCGATGTCTTGGCAATCAGCATCGCAGAATACGTTCCCAAACCAGTCCCCTGTCGTTTGCCGGAAGTCACATATTTTCCAAAAAAATTGTCTCGAATGGCAACGGGCACGCTGCCCTTGTTGCTGATGCGTATCACGGACTGCCCTCCCTGCTCCAAACCAATCACCACGGATTGCTCCACAGGGGAGGCTTCAATGGCATTTTTCAACAGGTTCGAGAGCATGGAGTGGTACAAAAGCTCCTCTCCAGCAACAAAAACCTCATCTCCCGGGACGACAGCTCTCCCATTCACCAGCGTATTGACCGACAATTGCTTTCCATGTATGAGTTTTTTGAGTTCAGTCAGGACCCGATCCAGTATCAACAAGATATTGACCTGCCTGGCCTCCAGCTGATAAATACCCTGCTCCATCTTGTACAAATCGAGAGAACGGTTGATCATCTCCAACAACCGGTAGCCACTGTCCTCAATAAGCCGCAAAAGCTGTTCCTGGTCCGCGTTCAACGACCCGCTGCTTATCAACACATCCGGCATGCCAATGATGGCATTCAACGGACCTTTCAGATCGTGTCGAAGAATGTGTTCCACATCATCCCTCAGTTTGGCCGTTTGTTTGAGCGCTTCATTCTGTTCCAGAATCTCCCGGTTCTGCCTGGCAATGATCTCTCTGGCTTCTCGCAACGCCAAATGAGTCTTGATACGTGCTCGCACCACAGGACCTTGTACCGGTTTGGTCAGATAATCCACGGCTCCCACCTCCAACCCCCGGATCTCATCCTCCATTTCAATTTTGGCAGTGACAAATATGACCGGAATATTGTGCGTGGTTTCATTCGCTTGCAACTGGGCACATCCTGCATAGCCATCCATCTCCGGCATCATGACATCCAACAGGATCAGATCGGGCTGTTTGACAACACATTGAAACATTTCTGCACAATTGTGTGCAAACAACAGATCATAATCCTTGCGCAGGATCTCTCGCAACAGCTTGAGATTGGCAGGTTCGTCATCCACCAACAGGATGGTTGCTCTTTTGGTCGTCATTTCCATGCAAATTCACTCCCAAGGTCCCAGCCAGTTTCTCCAACCCTTTGCGTGCTCCCGCACAATCGATATCGTCCACTTGCGTCATCAGACGGGCCACATCCGCCTTGTGAGCCGTTCCCTGTAACCATTGCGCCATTTCAGGAAGGAGCCTCTCGGCAGCCATGGCATCGCCAAAACTCAGGGCCTGGGCAATCTGCCTCATCAGAAGGATATGGTGCGACTGGAGGGGGGGGACCGGGATCGTTTCTGTGCGCTTGACAACCGGCAGATCCTCTTCAAAACCACGGCACGATATCGCCAGCTCCGACAAGGCGCTTTCCAGTGCACTGAGCAGAGGCTCCCAATGAAATGCCTGTTGCTGCAAGCCCGATTCCAGATCGGTCGCCGCAGCCGCCAGAGCAACGGCGCACAAGGAACCTGATGCACCCTTCAATGCGTGCACCAGGGCCTTGGCCTCTGCAACATCACCCGTCTGGATGGCTGTGCGGATGGCATCGGCTTTGCCCGCCTGAGAGTGCGCAAAACGCAGCAGAGCGTTGCGATACACCCCGGCGTCTCTCCATTGGCGCAAACCGGCTTTGAGATCAACACCCGGCATTGCTGGAAAAACAGCCGGTTCCGTCTCCTCCAGCCCGGCTGCCAAGAGAGGCCGTTCTCCCGATTGCACATCACTGCCAACCGAGAACATCTGCGTCAGAATGGAGTAGAGCTGATTGAAATCAATGGGCTTGGAGACATACTCATCCATGCCTGCCTCGATGCACATCTCCCGATCGCTGGCCATGGAATGGGCCGTCAGGGCAATGATGGGAACACGCCGTACGGGATCCATACCGGCTTCCTTGAGACGAATCCTTTTGGTAGCCTCTATCCCATCCATATGGGGCATCTGCAGATCCATCAAGATGACGTCAAATGTCCCATTTTCATAATGGGCCAGAACCTGCAAACCATCTTCCGCCACCACCACGTGGTGCCCACGCTGTTCCAGACGTGTCACAGCCAGGACGCGATTGGCTTCCACGTCATCCGCAATCAGGATGTTCAGTGGCGCACGCATGACACCCGCTGTCGCCGTCTTGCGGTAATGGCCACGCCGGTCCCGGCAGGTGCTGATCCCCTTGGCCTCTGGCAACCGGACTGCAAAGAAGAATGCACTCCCCTGGCCCACTGTGCTTTCCAACCAGATCCGTCCGTCCATTTTTTCCACGATCTCTTTGGCAATGGTCGTCCCCAGTCCGGTTCCCCCATATTTCCGGGTGGTCGATTCATCCGCCTGGGTAAAACTCTCAAATACGGAGAGCTGCCGTTCCGGAGGAATGCCGATACCGGTATCCGTCACAGAAAAACGCAAATGCTCCATCGCTTCCCGTGTCACGCCGACAGAGACCCGGCCCTGTTCGGTAAACTTGATGGCATTGCCCACCAGATTCATCAAAACCTGGCGCAACCGGGTTGGATCACCGGTAAAACAGTTTGGCAATGACGCATCCACATCCCCACACAACTCCAACCCCTTGGCCTGGGCCAGGACATGCATGGCATCCAGAACCTCCTCCAAAACCTGGCGCAAATCGAAAACGACGGATTCCAACTCCAATTTTCCACTTTCAATCTTGGAAAGATCCAGGATATTATTGATAAGACCAAGCAGGCTTTTGGCGGAAGAAACGGCCGTATTCAAATATTTTCTGTTGTTTTCATCCAAATCGGTGTCCAGCACCAACTCTGTCATGCCAATAATACTGTTCATGGGAGTACGGATCTCATGGCTCATATTCGCCAGAAAACCACTTTTTGCCCGATTGGCTGCCTCTGCTCTCTCCTTGGACTTTTCCAGCTCAACCATCATGGCAAACATGGCGTCGCGATTCTGTTTCAATTCAATATGGTTTTTGACTCTGGCCAGTACAACGTCCTTGCTGAACGGTTTGGTAATATAGTCCACGGCACCCAAAGAAAAACCTTTCGCCTCATCCTGGTCATCGTCTTTTGCGGTGACAAAAATGACCAGGATGTCCCGCATTTTTTCATCTGCCTTCATGCGCGTACACACTTCGTAGCCATCCATACCCGGCATCATGATATCCAAAAGCATCAGCACTGGATGCTCAGCCTCCGCCACTTCCAACGCCTTCTCCCCACTGGTAACAACAGAGATCCTGTAATCGTCGCGAAGAATTTGCACGAGGACACTGATATTTGTCCGTACATCGTCAACAATCAGTATGCGTGCCTTCTGCGGGTTATCGTTCATACTGGACCATCCAATGGTATGTTGAGCAACCTGGCCATGGCCGACAGGGTGACGATTGCGCCATCAAAATCAAACATTTTGATCTGTTCCGTCAATACTGCCATCTCTTTCTGCAGGCCGGCTCCCTTGAGCACCCTTGCCAGGGATTCCAGCTGTTCTTCCGCCTCGACATCATTCTGTTTCAGCAGAGAGACGATTTTATTAATGACACCAAAAATTTCCTCAATATCGAGCGATGCATCCGCAGGAGATCCCCCATCTTCCACCTGTACTGCCGACTCTTGTGTTGCCAGCGAGGCAATGGACTCCAGCACAACGCTCAAGCTATGCGCCAAACAGTCCAGCAATTCTGCACAGCGTTCCCGGTCGTCCAGCTTGAGGCACTGTTCCAGGTCACGGGCCGCTTCATACAGGGCAGGCGCGCCAAGATTGCCCGCTATACCCTTGATGGCATGGGCCAGGCCGACGGCAGCCGTGATATCGTCTTGTCGCTTGCCCGCCCACAACACCCGCAGAGTGTCGACGGCATGGCGATAGTCCCGATCAAACTCCTGCAAAAGCGAACGATACAGGGTGTGGTTGTTGCATAACCGGTCCAGGCCAGCCGTCACGTCGATGCCCGGCAACAGCATCGGCATCTGCCACACAGCCGCCTTCGCTGGCACCGCTTCTGGCACTGGCGGCTCCTCCAGTCGCAGTCGGTCACCGGGTTCGATCCATTGCAACAGGACGGCGTACAGTTGTTTCCGGTCAATGGGTTTGCTCACGTGGTCGTTCATGCCCGCATCGAGAGAACTCTGCCGATCTCCATCCATGGCATGGGCCGTCATGGCAATAATGGGCAACCTGGCAAAACGGGGATCTTTCCGAATCTGCCGGGCAGCCGTATGACCGTCCATCACAGGCATCTGAATATCCATGAATACCAGGTTGAATGGTGATTCCAACACCATCCGGGTGGCCTCCTCGCCATTGACGGCCACTGACACCCGCATCCCTACCTGCTCCAGCATCTCCCGCGCCACCTGCTGGTTGATGGTGTTGTCTTCCACCAACAATATCCGGGCACCGCCAATCTTGTCGGCAACAGTCCGATGATCGATCTCCCGGTCTCCCGGTCGATGCAAGCGGACCACCTGCTGCCCCAGCACCTCCATAATGGTATCAAACAAACGGGATCGGGTAACCGGTTTGCTGAGAAATGCCACGATCCCTGCTCGATTGGCGCGGGGCAGCAGATCCTCCTCTCGACCAAAGGCGGACAACAGGATCATTTTTGGAACAGAACCTTTGGGTGCAGAGCGGGAGCACCACTCGGTCATCTTCTGAGCGGTCTCAATGCCATCCATGTCCGGCATCCGATAGTCCAACAACACCAGAGGATAGGGAGTCCCCGCCTCCACCGCCCGCGCCATTTCTGTCACGGCCTCGCTGCCAGAGGCGACTGCGGCGGGCACAAAGGTGAGTGATCGCAGCGTGACATCCAGAATTTCCCGGGCAATGTCGTTGTCATCCACCACCAGCACCGGTAGCCCCCCGACGGAGGGGGGCAGGTCGATAGCGACCCGTTCCGATCGTGAATGTGGCGCAAACGAGGCGGTAAAGGCAAACAGCGAACCACCCCCAGGATTGCTCTCCACCCAGATGCGCCCCCCCATCAATTCAACCAGACGCTTGCAAATGGAGAGCCCCAGTCCAGTACCACCATATTGACGGGTCGTTGAGCTGTCCGCCTGGGAAAAGGGCTTGAACAATTTGCTCACCTGCTCCTGGGACAGGCCGATGCCGCTGTCCTGAACCAGAAACGTCAGCAGGATGCGGTCAGCGGTTGCGTGTGGAACCGGTTCAGCCTCCAGGCCAGCAGGTTTCTGGTTACAGGTTACCCAAACACGCACTCCCCCCTGATCCGTAAACTTGAGGGCGTTGCTGATCAGATTCATCAAGACCTGTTCGAGACGCAGAGGGTCTCCATGCAGAGCGGCTGGACACGCCGGATCGATACCCATGGCCAACTCCAGATTTTTCTCTGCCGTCTTGCTGCGAAACAGGTCGGCCAGATTTTCAAACACGCGACCCAGCTCAAAATCAGTGGACTCCAACATGATCTTGCCCGCTTCAACCTTGGAAAAATCCAGTATATCGTTGATGATGCGTAACAAGGAGTGGGATGCATTGGCAATCTTGCTCAGGTAGTCCCGCAGCCTTGGCGACATCTCCAGATACATGGCCAAATCGGTCAGCCCGATGATCGCGTTCATGGGGGTGCGAATCTCATGGCTCATATTGGCCAAAAATTCAGATTTGTATGCATTGGCCCTGGACAGCTCCTCCACTTTTTTCTCAACAATGCTGCTCTGTTTTTCCAGGATCCTGTTTTGATGATTGACATGTTTGATCATTTTATTGAATGACTCAGTCAGTTGACCGATCTCATCCCGGCTTTTCACCGCAATAACCACATCCCGTTTGCCGGTTCCGACATCGACCATTGCCTTTTGCAGAACAACAATTGGCCTGGTAAAACTTCTGGAAGCAAACAGAGCAACGATGGTGATGCATGCCAATGAGATGCAACCGGCCATTACCAGTGGCCCTATATCATCTTGAATCAATTTGCTAAACACATCCAATGGGATTTTGATTGTCACATCCAGCAAGTGATTGCCACGGGTTCCCAATAAAATATGATCCGTGATGACAATCAAACTATTATCGTGCGATCGGAAAGAGGGGTTATGCAGATCAGACTTTCCGTCGTAACTCGCTGAGAGCAGGGACTTTTTCCCAAACACCATGGTATTGGACAGGTATTCCAGGTAGCCAGTCAAATCTATGTGCATCAAGAAAACACCGTAAAATCCGCCAATATCCGGATCCTGTTTGACGACACCAGCAATAAATGTTTGATGATCATTTTGATATACAAACGGCCCCTCGTGCAACATGCCAGTCTGGCCATCTGTCTTCAACCTGTTGAAGAGAACCGCTGCCTTTTGATAAAAAACATCCTCCGCATTGGGGGTGTTCAGATTGTATTGAGTTTTCAAACGCCTGTTCTGGCTGATGGAAACTCTTTCCACGCCATTCTTGTCAAAAAATCTGATAGAGAGGAACAGTCCAGGATGGAGGCTGGAAAACTTTATAAACTGCCTTTCGAGATCCGGTTTAAGCAGGTCTGCCATATCGCCTGATGCGCGCAACATTTCATCCAGTTTGGACAGACTGGCCAACAATGTCTCTGTGCCTTGAATGGGGATGGTATAAGATTGACCGAAGTAGGAAATGGCAGCAGACAGGCTGCTTCTTGCCTGGCTACGTATATCTGATTCGATATTGTCTTCTGAATCAAGAATGTGGATATACGCAAAGAGCACCATGGTAGCGGTGGTGATGCCAATAAACCAGAAGAACAGTTTATGGAAAATGGACAGCCTCGGTTGTTCCATCGCCAACAAGTCTCTCCTTTTCAAAACAAAACACTTCTGCACCGATATTTTTTATCGGGTTTCCGGATATTGCGCCAAGGCTTTGGATGTTTCGATGATCTCCTCAATCAACGGATTGTCCTGGATGGCCTGCGCCAATCCCAACATCCGTGCCCTCTCCCGGTTGAGCATCAATTTGCCCCTCCCTGGTGCAAAGGGTGCCATCGTCGCCGGCTTGTCCCCTTTGGAAAGTATTCTGTGGGCTATGCGAACCGCTTCATAACCTTGCATGAATCCAGAATCGTTTACAGCAAGCAGGAACCCCTCTTCGATGAACTGTTTTTCTGGAGTAATGTCCGGTTTCCTGATATGACGCAAATACCAGGCTCCCAGTTCGAACGGTTCCACAGGGCGACCATTTTCATCCTTGATCGTATTGTGGTTTACGACAAAGAAGGCATCGGCAGTTTTCGCCAGTTCCATTGCTCCCGCTTTCCAGGCGTCTTGAGAATTGGTCATCACTGTCCCAATGATTTTGACCGAAATTTTTCCTTGCTCGGCCAACTGCTGAATATTTTTTGCCTTTGCACGTCCTGTCTCGGAGTCGTCCGAGAGGATGGCCATGGTTTTGATGTCTGGCAATAATTTCAGCAAAAAATCCACCCCTTCTTTTGAATAACCTGGCTGGTATACACCTGTCACATTGTGCCCTGGTCTTGCAATCGAGTCAACCAGCCCGTATTTGTCCGGTCGAACGTCCACTCCCCAAAAAACGATTGGAATTGGTGTGTCAATGAAATGGTTGCCGATATAATTTGTAGCATTATCATCTCCCAACAAAATAATGTCCGGATTGAATTTCTCCACCGCATCGGTCACGCCTTTGGTCGTTTGGGCAATCTCGGCCAGGGAGTTTTTTCGCTTGGTGTCCATCCACATCTTTTGGATAATGGCTTTGGAAGTCTCAACATGATCATCCTTTGTGTAACTGGCAGCCTGGCTCTTGTCGTCCATGTAACCAAATCCGAGCAATGCAGCGCAAACCCCCTCATTGGTATCCTGTGACCAAAGATATTCCCTGTGATAGCTGCTAACAACCATAATACGTTTTTTTGCTCCAGCCTGTGCAATATTACAACTGTATGAAGAAAAAACCACGGCCATCAGAATCATAAAAATTATACGTTTCATAACAAGTCCCCTCTTGCAGTGTATTGGTTGGGTTACGCCCCCGCGTTGCCCTGTCCCCCGTCGGAACAAGAAGCAGGTTAGCTTGTTTCGGCAGGAACCTCCAGGGTTATGCAGCCGTTTTTGCAAAACCTGTCAGTCGACTCGGCTTGGCCGCCCCGCTATCCGGCTGCCATGCGCAGCAGTGCCTCACCCACACCGATCAACGCCTCGCCGATGATCAAACCCGCTGCCCACGGGACCAGACGCTCCTCGACAAAGGCATACCCACGACGCCGTTCCAGGTGCATCTGGGTCAGGCAGCCCAGCCCGTAGGTCAAAGTGATGGAAAAAGGCAGGTACATGGCCAGCCCCACCATGATGCCCAATCCGCCCAGGGGGGCAGCCTCCATGATCAGGCCGGCCAAACCACCCAACACAAATTTATCCAGGGGTATCCGCTGGTTTTGCACCGCCTCGATCACCCCGGCCAGGGCACTGGCCTGGGGGGCCGGCAATGACGTGCCCGGTCCAAAACCGTGCGCACCGTTTGTCCCGCCGTGCCACAAGGCATAAATGACAAAAAAGGCCACCACGACACCCAACCAGGAGATGGCAAACTCCAACCCCTGCTGCTGGGCAGGCCGATTGCCCACCAGAAAGCCGGTCTTCAAATCCTGCATCATGTCGGCGCTTTGGCCTATGGCCACGCTGATGGCAATGCCCATGGAGAGGGCCGCCACCACCTGGCCACCGAGCAGGGCCATCATCAGCACCACAGAGACCAGGGTCATGCCGGACATGGGAGAAATGTCGGTCATGCCCGTCGCCTGGGCGACGATCAGAGCGGCGATGCCCAGCCAGAGGGTGCCCACCAGGGTGGCCGTCACCGCCCGCCACAACGGCACGTCCGCCGTCCCCCAGGCCGCCAGAAACAGCAGGAGGACCGCCCCCGCCAACCCGGCCAGCAAGATCCGGGGAGAGAGTTCCGCCTGTCCCGGCGCGGCGCCTGCCGATATGACATGGGAGATGGTCCGCAACGCCGCCAGAATGATCGGCAGGCTGAGCAGCATGGCCATGGTGGCCGCACCGATCAGCACGCCGATGCCCAGCGGTCGCAGCGCCTGGGAATAGATGAAATCGGTCAACGCACCACCGGTCAACCCGGCAGTGGGCCACCCGGCCCACACCATCAGAGGGGAGATCACCCACCAGGCGACCACCCCGCCCAGCAAAAAGGAGAGCCCCCCCCGACCGGCCAGCAGACCGGAGGCGAAGGTCATCGGCGACAGATACAAAGCCACGGACAGATAGGCGGGCAGCCACCCGAATCCCAGGAGAAGCTCATCGGCCTCGATCAGACCGGGCCAGGAGAGCCAACCGGAGATCATCAGCAGCTTCCAGACCGCCCCGAGGGCACAACCGATGCCCAACAGCCGGACCTTCTCCACCCCGGACGACCCGGAACGGAGAATGGCGGCAACCGCCGTGCCGGTGGGAAAACGCAGACGGTCCGTTTCGATCATTTTTCTGCGCAGGGGAATGATCACCACCACACCCAGAAAGGCCCCGCCGACTCCGGCCGCCAGCAGCGGCCAGGCAGAAAACCGGTCCACGACGCCGCCATCCTGCAACAGAAAAAGGGTGGGCAGGGTAAAGACCACACCGGAACCGGCAGTAATGATGGCCGACGCAATGGTCTGGTTCAGGTTGTTCTCGATGATGGAACCCCGCCAACCCCGACCGCGGAGCACCACATAGCCGATCAGGGCTGCTATGGCCGAACCGCTGATGGCGAACCCCAGTTTCAGGGCCGAATAGATCAGGGCCACGTTCAGCACCACCCCGACCACCCCGCCCAGCAGCACAGCCGGCAGGGTCAGCTCCCGGTAAGGGGCTTCCACCTGGTCAGGTTGTTCCATGGCGGCACGCTTCTCCCGAAAAGGGTCTGTGGATCATGGGTCGCAGGCAAACAGGGCTTTTTCACGCCGTGCGGGGAGAGATGAACCCCTCCCCTCCTTTGTACAAATGGTCCTGTCCGCATTGCAAGGTGCTGTGTACAGAAAAGGCGCAGTGGTCAGCAAAGTGGCCTGTTTTTGTGACACCCACGGATCATCAACTCTTTTCCCCGTCCATCGGCCGTTGCGCCAGCCAGGCGCTCAAGGCTGCCTGGATGGGCGCAAACGCTGCGTACAACTCAGCCAAGTGGCAACCGGCCTCCTGCCAGGCGCGCCGGCGCACCGCCTCGTGCAGGGCCTTGGCAAACCGCTGCAAGTCGGGAAAAACGGTGTGGATCATGGAACCGCGAATGACATGGGCCATGGCACGCGCCTGTTCGTAATGATCATCTGTCAGGCGCTGCGCCAGGGTATCCAGCAGCTCCGGCATCTGCTCGGTGATGAGTTGGGCAATGGATGGCATGTCCCCCTCTTCCAGCCCGAGGGAGTGGAAGGCGGCCAGGACGGTGTGGATCTCCATCGGCTGGCTGGCTGACTGGTCATCCGCATCGGCCGGAGAAAGAGCCCGATCCGGAACGTCAATCGATACATGACGCGCCAGGATCCGGCGAAAATCATCCATGGCCACCGGTTTGGTCAGGAAATCGGTCATGCCCGCCGCCTCACCGGTCTGCCGGTTTGACAGGGTGACATCCGCAGTAAAAGCAATGACGGGCACGGGCCTGCGCCCCTGCTGCCGTTCCCATTCCCGGATCAGGCGGGTGGCCTGAAAACCATCCATGTCCGGCATCTGGCAATCCATGAACACCAAATCAAACCGCCGCTGTCGAAAGAGTTCCACAGCCTGTTGGCCATTCAAGGCGGTCTGCAGGTTGCCGTGCCTGCAACCCAGCTGGGCCAGCATGCCCAAGGTGACCGTCAGATTGGCGGGCTGATCATCAACGACCAGGATGGTTACCGCACGACAGGCCGCCCCGGCCCGCCATGCCGGATCATCGCCGGTCTGCCCGACCCCATCACGCTGCAACAGCAGGGCGCTGAGAGTGGCATGCAACTGGTCAACACTGAATGGTTTTTTCAGGCATACCGCATCGCCTGGCAATTCCACGACCTGGTCCAGCCCCTGGTCCAGACGATCGATGAGATACAAAAAACGGACCCCGGAACCGACTTCGCACCACTCCGGCCACTCCGCTGGACGGTTCTGGCCCGGCCACTGGTTGATGATGACCACCTGGTATGGCTTGCCCCGCCGAGCGGCATTCTCCATCTCCGCCCAGGCCGTGCGGAGTTCCCCGATATCCTCGCAATGGAGTCCCCAGGCATGCAGGGCGTTGCGCAACAGGGCCAACTGCAAGCCGTGACTGCCCACGATCAGCACACGCAGGCCCCCCAGTCCGCTGTGGCGCAACGCCGGTGGCGTCTGCAACTGCTCCAGCAGTTGCACCGTGAAATGGAAAACGGAACCGGAAGCCGCATACGGGTTGTCATCGACGCCGATGGTGCCGTTCATCAGGTGAACCAGACACCGGCAGATCGCCAACCCCAGACCGGTCCCCCCATACTGGCGCGTGGTGGCGGCATTGGCCTGCACAAACCGGTCAAAGATGTGTTCCCGGTCACTCAGGGAAATGCCGATGCCGGTATCCCGAATTTCAAATAAAAATTCAATCGATTCCCCCTCCCGGCCCACCGGACCGCCGTGGAACTCCACCACTCCACCCCTGGGAGTGAACTTGATGGCATTACTGATCAGATTGGTAAAAATTTGCCGTAACCGGTTTGGATCGCCGCGCACGGCATGGGGCAGCTCCTGGGGAAAGAAACAGGTCAGTTCCACCTGCTTGGCATGCGCCAGCGGGGCCATGCTCAAGGCGACATCGTCCAGCAGGGTACGCAAGTCAAACTGGATGGTGTCCAAGGCCAACTGATTGGCCTCTATCTTGGAATAGTCCAGGATATCGTTGATCAGATAGAGCAGCATCTTGCCGGAACCCACAGCCAGTTGGATCTGTTCCTGGCTGCTCTGTTCCAGAACAGAACCCTTGAGCAATTCGAGTATGCCCAGCACCACATTCAGGGGGGTGCGGATTTCGTGGCTCATGGTGGCCAGAAAATCACTTTTCGCCTGGTTGGCAGCGTCCGCCCGCTGTCTGGCCTCCTGCAGACGGGCAATCTGGGCATGTTCAATCAGCACGGTCAGGGCATTGCTGACCGTCACCAGAAACTCCCGCTCGAAGGGATTGACCTGGTGGTGCTCGTCCACATACAGGTTGAGCACCCCCAGTACCCGACTGTCCGACAGGATGGGCAGGCAATAGTGACCGTGGGGCAGTTCGTGGCCGTTGTGGGTGGTATGGCAGGTGTCCGACCAGTCGGCCTGGATGGACTCGCCCCCCTCGGCCACCCGACCGCACAGACAGTGACCAAACGGCACCGTGGCACAGGCCACCATCAGGTCGGCCGGCAGCGCCTCGGCCGCCACCATGTGCAGCAGGCGGGTGGCCGGATCGGCCAGAAAGATCGCCCCTTTTTTTTGCATGGTCAACCACGGCAGCGCCAGGATGGTCTGCAGCGACTGCCGCAACTGCTCGGGCAGGTCGGCCCCGGCCAGGGCAATGCGCAACAGGGCGCTGACCACACCCTGGGCCTGATTGGCACGCCGTTCCAGAAACTCAGCCTGACGACGCTCCTGCACCTCGTGCTCCAACTCCCTGGTGCGCAACCGCACCTGCTGCTCCAGGGAATAATTGACCTGATGCATGCGACCCTCGATCAGCTTGCGCTCGGTAATGTCCACGCAACTGCCTGAAAATCCCATAAAAAAACCATTACCGGCAAAGCGGGGAAGAGCGGTCTCGTACACCCAGCGATGGTCACCCGACCCGTTTTTCAACCGGAATTCCAGAGAATAGGGATACCTGTTCTGGAACGCATCACGGACAAAATGGTGATACCGTTCCAAATCGTCCGGGTGGACCCCCTGCAGCCAACCGTTGTGCACCTCCTGTTCCAGGATGACACCACGAAACGCCAACCAGGATTTGTTGAAAAAAATGCGTTCATTGTCGGGATTGGAAAGCCACAACAGACCGGGCACGGAATCGGCGATAAAGCGGAACTCGTTCTTCAAAATTTCAAAATATTCCAGGTTGAGCTTGTCAAGATTCAGGAAGGTAAAGACTGACACCGCCTCCCGCCCCAGGGTGTTGAAGGTGGTGGTGACACAAAAACGGGTGTAGACACTCCCCCGCATCAGGGTGGCGAGTTGGATTTCGTGGATGCGCTGGTCCTCCCTGGGTATCCAGTCGAGGGCCTTCCGCATCCGCATCCGGTTTTCCTCATTAACGAAATCCATCGGTGACTTGTCGATAAAATTTTCCCGGGAAAAACCCAGCATGGCACACAGGTTGTCATTGACATCGATAATCCGCCGGGTGTGGGCGTCGATGATCCAGAAACCCTTGAGGTCCGAGTGGATGATATCGGAACAGAGCTCCTTGTTGGCAATCTGGCGTGAGGTGCGGAAAAAATCCCGGGCATGATGGCGCAACCGGGCCACCATCTCCACCCCGTTCGGCAGTTTGACCAGATAGTCGCTGGCACCGGCGGCAAAGGCCTGGGCCTTGACGTAAGGGTCCTCTTCGGAGGAGAGCATGATGATGGGCAACTGGCTGAAAGCACGGCAGTTGCGAAATTGACGGATCAGGCTGATTCCGTCGATGGTCGGCATCAGCAGGTCTGTGAGAATGACCACCGGTCGAATGACCTCTGCCATCTGGATGGCCTGGGTCGGGTCCTGGCAGGCATAGAGAGCCATGTCACTCTCCGACTGGATGATCCGGCGCAACAGACGCTCGGTGATCAACTCATCGTCAATCAGCAAAATGCGGGCGACCGGCACATCTGGTTTACTGGATTCCCCCACTGTCCTCTCCTTGTGTCTTCCACCCGCCATGTGAGACAACCACCCTTCCCCTTGACTCTATAGCAAAGTGTCACTCCATGTCAAAAGTTTGGTGCAAACCGCAACCCTGTTCATCACCACCGGACAGCCGACCCTGTTCCGGGAAAATCCTGTTGACATCAATAACATTTTAGCATAGTATTACGGCTGGTTGTCTGTTGTTGGGGCCCCCCGTTGCACCCGGTCCCGTGGGGTGGCTGGCAGCTCCGTCGCCGGCAGGGAGACCGGCCCGTCAGCACCCGAGAAGGTTTCGTATTCCATGAATCTGTTCTCGAGACTTGTATCACCGCCTCTCCCGGGTTGCCGCCGGTCTGCCACCCGCCAACCCCGCTTGATGCGCCTGGAGCCCCGCGTGTTGTTCGACGGCGCCGGGGTGGTGGGTGCCCAACATACCGACCCCCCGCTACCGGAGCCGATCCCCGATCCCCCTCTCCCGCCTGCCCTGGAACCATCCCAGGACAAGGACGCTGCCAACCCGGCCCCCTGGCCCGCCGCCCGCCAGGAGGTGGCATTCGTCGACCAACGGATCACAGACTGGTCCACCCTGGTGGCCGCCCTGCGCCCCGGCATCGAGGTGGTCTGCCTGGATGACACGGATGGGGTGGCACAAATGGCCGACTGGGCCCGCACCCACGCGCAATACGACGCCATTCACCTCCTGAGCCATGGCGCCCCCGGCCGGGTCACGGTCGGCACCACCACGTTGACCACGGACAACCTTGCCGACCATGCCGCCGATCTGGCCACCATCGGTGCGGCACTGACCACAGCGGGGGACCTGCTCCTCTACGGCTGCCAGGTCGCCCAGGGAGTGGACGGCGCGGCCCTCGTGACACAATTGGCCGAGTGGACCCGGGCAGAGGTGGCAGCCTCCACCAATGCCACCGGGGCGACACCCCTGGGAGGGGATTGGCTGCTGGAAACCCATGCCGGCCCCATCGAAACCATCGCCATCGACACAGCCAGCTGGAGCGGGCTGCTGGGAACGCCCGGCATCAGCAATCTGAGCCACTCCACTTACGTTGAACAAAACCCCGCCTATATCCTGGACAACAATGTGAGCTTTGCGGGCGGCACCAGCTACTCCGGGGGCTACCTGGAATTCAGTTTGAATGCCGCCAACACCGCCGACCGCCTGACCTTGGCCACCGATGGTGTCGCCTCTGCGACCACTGGCCAGATCTCCATTCTCAACAACACGGTCTATCTGGGCAACGGCACCAATGCTGCGGTAGTCGGCAGTGTCGATGGCACCTATAACGGTCTCAATGGCCAAAAATTGCGGATCAATTTTTCCGGCCAGTTTGAAAACGGCAATTTCAATACCGGTGCAGCCGGCAACACCAGCTTTGCCGGCTGGACCGCCGTCAAAAGCCAGGTACGGTTCGGCACCGATACCATTGCCGGACTCAACACCCCGACCGACAATGCCTGGCCCACCAACAAACCGGGTGGTGGCTATACCGATCAACATGTCCCTACCACCCTGGGCACCCTGGCCGTGGCCCTGAATACCAACCAAAATGACGGCACCGGTTACTCTGTCAAACTGAGTTCCACCGGCATGACCACCCAGGCCGGATACGATATTGTCCGCGGCCCCTCTATCTACAGCAACAATGCGGTGCCACTGGAGGTCAACGATCAGGTCTCCTTCGAGTGGATGGCCTCGGGCGGTTCCGACGCCTATGATGTATATTGTTATATAGTCGATATTAACAATGGACATATCGAAACCCTGTTGAACCAGACCGGCAGCAGTGCAAGCGCCTCCACCAATTGGGCCACCGTCACCACCTCCGTCACCCAGGCCGGGGAGTACCGTTTTGTCTTTGTCTCAGGCACCTACGACTTTACCGGCGGCAAGGGAGCCGGCGCCCAGTTGTTCATCGACGATGTCACCGTCACCCAGGCCCATCCGGCCTTTGTCAACGACACCTATCTGGCCACCATCGCCCAAAGGGTGCAGTTCAGCAACACAGCGGATGATCCCAGTCCGTCGAAAACCCTGACTGTCACGGCCAAAAGCGCCGACGGCAGCACGGGCAGCGCCACGGCGACCATCACGATCACCCCGGTCAACGACGCACCGGTGGCCACGGCAGGAGCCACCCTGGCCTACACGGAAAACGGCGCGGCAGCGGCCATTGACAACACCATCACCCTCAGTGATGTCGATGACACCCAAATCGCCGGCGCCACGGTCACCATCAGCAGTGGTCTCACCGGTGGCGACAGCCTGGCCGTGGCTACCCAGAACGGCATTGTCGGCACCTACAACGCTACCCTGGGACGCCTGACCTTGACCGGCACGGCCACCCTGGCCAACTACCAAACCGCCTTGCGCTCGGTCACCTTCGTCAGCAGCAGCGATGCCCCAACCGCCACTGCCGCCACGCGCACCATCACCTGGGCGGTCACGGACGCCAACTCCGATGGCGCGGGGGCACAAACCTCGGCCGATGTCACCTCCACCGTCAACGTCACACCCCTCAATGACGCCCCCGTGCTGGCCACCGCCACCCCGACCCTGACCGGCATACTGGAAAGCGACACCAGCAATGCGGGGCAGCTGGTCAGTGACTTTCTGACCGGAGTGACCGATGCCGATGGGGCGGGCGCCCTGTCAGGCATCGCCCTCTACGGCACCAACAGCGGCAACGGCAGTTGGGAATACAATACAGGCAGCGGCTGGACCGCCCTGGGCGCGGTCTCCACCACCCAGGCCCTGCTGCTGCGCACCAGCGACGCGATCCGCCTGGTCCCCAACGGCACCAGTGGCACCACCGCCTCGATCAGCTATTATGCCTGGGATCAGACCTCCGGCAGCCAGGGCAACAAGGTGAATGTCAGCAGCCGGGGCAGCAGCACGGCCTTCAGCACCAACGGCAACACGGCCAATATCACCGTCACGGCCGTCAATGATGCCCCGGTCCTGACGGTCGCCGCCCCAACCCTGACGACCATTCTCGAGACCGATACCAACAATGCGGGTCAACTGGTCAGCAGCTTTCTGACCAACGCCACCGACCCGGACGGTGCCGGATCGCTGTCGGGGATTGCGCTCCATAGCCTCGACAGTGGCATCGGCACCTGGCAATACAATACGGGCAGCGGTTGGACCGCGATGGGGACGGTCTCCGCCACCCAGGCCCTGCTGCTGCGCAGCAGCGACTCCGTCCGTTTTATACCGGATCACAACGGCACCACGGCAACGATCAGCTATTACGCCTGGGACCAGACCACCGGCAGCCCGGGCAACAAAGTGAGCGTGGCCGGTCGCGGCGGCAGCACAGCCTTCAGCCTGGTGGACAATACCGCCACCCTCACCGTCACGGCCATCAACGATGCACCGCTCCTGGATACCGGCAAGCTCAATGGTCTGGCCGGCATCACCGAGGATGACGTCACCAATGCCGGTCAGACTGTCGCCTCCCTGGTACAGGGCGGCGTCGGCAATGCGATCACCGATCTGGACCTGAATGCGGCCACCGGAATCGCCATCACCGCCACCGGTACGGCAGTTGGCGCCGGCTACTGGGAATATTCGACCGACGGGGGCACCACCTGGAGTGGACTGGGAGCGGTATCAACAGGAGCCGCCCGACTGCTGCTGGCCACGGACAAACTCCGCTACCATCCCGATCAGTGGGTGGGTGGTACCACCACCCTGACCTTTTGTGCCTGGGATCAGACCAGTGGCGTGGCCCGTGCCACCGCCGATACGACCGCCAATGGCGGGACAACGGCCTTTTCCGGCAACAGCGGCACGGTCCAGATCACCGTCAGCGGCATCAATGACGCCCCCATCGTCACCGGCAGCGGGGGCGGGGTGGGCTATGGGGAGCTGGGGGCAGACACTGCCATCGACACGGCCTTGACCCTGACCGAAGACAGCGGCCTGCTGACCCAGGCCGTGGTGCGCATCGCGGCCGGTTTTACCGCCGGGGATACCCTGACCTTTGTCAACCAGAACAACATTGCCGGCAGTTACAACGCGGCCACCGGGGTGTTGACCCTGAGCGGCAGCGACAGCGTGACCCACTATCAAACCGCGCTGGCATCCATCACCTTCTCCTCCAGCAGCCATGACCCCACCCTGGTGAGTACCATGCGCACCCTCACCTGGCAGGTAACGGACAACGACAACACACCCGGCACTACCGTCACGCGAACCCTCACGATCACCCCCGTTGCCGACCCCCCCAGTCTGACCGGCGCACCGACCGCCTGGAACTATACCGAGGATGACGGTGCCCGGGTGGTCGCCTCTGCCCTGCTCCTGGATGACCTGGACGACCGGAATCTGGTCAGTGCCGCCGTGACCCTGGATACCGGTGCAGCCGGTTTCAGCGCCACCGATGAATATCTGGCCATCCTGAACACCGGTGCCATGACCTTCAACGGTGGGCCGCCGTGGACCACCTGGACGGCCACCGTCAACGGCATTGGCCTGACCTATACCCGCGCCACCGGCAACCTGTCTGCCACCGGTGCGGCGGATCTGGCGACCTGGCAGGCCCTCTTGCGGACCGTGACCTACCAAAACGGCCAGGACTATTCCCTGGCCGCCGACCTGGCCGGCCGGGAGAACCGTGCCATCACCTGGCAGGTCACCGACGCCAACTCGGACGGCACGGGAAGCACCACATCCACCCTGGCCACCACCGCCATCACGCTGCTGAACGACAACGAAGTGCCCCAGGTGGCCAATGCCGGCGGCACCGTTGCCTACACCGAACAGGCCACCCCTGCCACCCTGGGAGCCGCTCTGACCGTCACCGGCAATGGGGTGGTGCCAGACATCCTGAGCCGTGCCACGGTCACCATCACGGCCGGCCTGGCCAACGATGATCTGTTGACGGCCATCACCGCCGGCACCGGGATCACCGCCAGTTATGACGCCAGCACGGGAACCCTGACCCTGAGCGGCCCGGATTTGACCAGCAGTTATCAGACCGTGTTGCGCTCGGTCACCTTCAGCAGCGGCACCGATCCCACGGCCGGCAACACCGACCGTACCGTCATCTGGCAAATCTTTGATCCCACCAATGTCGCCAGCGCCGTCACCGGGGGGAGCAGCACCACGGTCCGCATCACCCCGGTCAACGATGCGCCCCGGTTCGCCACCCTGCCAGGCAACGGCACCGTGGTCTGGCTGGAGGGCAGCACCGGTGTGAACCCGGCGGCGGCCTTGACCCTCGTGGATGTGGACGACAGTCAATTGACACAAGCCCAGATGGTGTTGTCCGGCGCGGGCCTGGTGGCAACCAGGGAATATCTGGCCATCGATAATGTGACGGCGGGTTCGGGCAGCATGGCCGCCAACAGCAACTGGACCGCAACCAACATCGACAATACCGGCATTGCCGCCGCCTACCAGGCCGCCACCGGCACCCTGACCCTGTCCGGCACGGCCTCGCTGACCGCCTATCGGGACATCTTGCGTCGGGTTCTTTACCGCAGCAGCGACGACGATCCCACGGCCGTCGCCACCACCCGCACCCTCACCTGGAGCGTCACGGATGCCAACAGCGACGGGGTTGGCGCCCGCACCGGCAGTGCCACCAGCACAGTCACACTGCAACCGTCCAACAATGCGCCCACTCTGACCGACCTGCCGGGACAGGCGGTAAGTTATACGGAGGGGGCAACCGGCACCGTGCTGGCCAGTGGTCTGACCCTGACCGATGCGGATGACACATGGATGAGCGCCGCCACCGTCTCGATCAGCGCCGGCTTCACCAGCGGCGATACCCTGGCGGTGGGCAGATCCCTCTCGGGGACCGGCATCACCGCCAGCTACGATGCAACCACCGGGCAACTCCTCCTCACCGGCAGCGCCAGCCAGGCGCAATACATGACCCTTTTGCAGTCCGTCACCTTTGCGTCGTCGAGCGATGATCCCACGGCCATCGCCGCCGTCCGCAGCATTGACTGGCGCAGCACCGACGCCAACAGTGACGGAGCCGGTCCGCAAACCAGTGCCGTGTTCACCCAGCAGGTCACCATCACCCCCACCGGTG
This sequence comes from Magnetococcus sp. DMHC-8, assembly GCA_039908555.1. Lineage (GTDB taxonomy): Bacteria > Pseudomonadota > Magnetococcia > Magnetococcales > Magnetaquicoccaceae > Magnetaquicoccus. The sequence continues at coordinate 1,032 of JAMOAX010000009.1, read as the reverse complement.
ATACCCCGGTCATCACCCCTGGCACAACCACCAGCTACACGGAAGGCAGCGCCCTCACCCTCATCCAGGGCAACCTGACCCTGACCGATGCGGACGACCTCCAACTGACCGGTGGTACGGTCACCATCAGCACCGGATTGACCAGCGGCGATCTGCTGAATCTGCCCACCTCTTTTGCCAGCAGCAGCGGGATCAGCGCTGCCTTTGCCAACGGGGTCCTGACCCTGAGCGGCACGGCCACCGTGGCCCAATACCAGGCCGCTTTGCGGGCCATCGGCTTTCAGAACGACAGCAGCGACCCCACCAATCACGGTCTGGCCACCTCCCGGACCCTCACATGGGCCTTCCGGGACGCCAACAGCGACGGCGTCGGGGTGCAAACGGGCAGCAACACCAGCACGCTGTTGATCGTTGCCACCAATGACGCTCCCGTCGTCGCGGCGGGTGCCACGCTGGCCTATTCGGAACAGGAGGCGGCGGCCGTCATCGACAGCACGGTATCCCTGAGCGATGTGGACAGCAGTCAAATAACGGGGGCAACGGTGAACATCAGCAGTGGCTATACCGATGGCGATCTGCTGGCCTTTGCCAGCCAGAGCGGCATCACGGGCACCTATGATGCCACCACCCATCAACTCACGCTGAACGGCACGGCCAGCATCGCCCAGTACCAGGCTGCCCTGCGGGCGGTCACCTTCAGCAGCACCAGCGACAATCCGACCGCCATCTCTGCCACCCGCACCATCACCTGGATGGTCACCGATGCCAGCGCCACCGGCGCCGGAGGACAGACTTCGACCGGTGTCACCTCCAGCATTATCGTCACGGCCATCAATGATGCACCGGTACTGGATGCCAGCCGGGTCACCCCTTTTACCGCCATCACGGAGGATGACATCACCCAGACCGGCCAGACCGTCGCTGCCCTGGTGCAGGGCAGTGCCGGTCTGGCCATGACGGATGTGGACCTGAGCGCCGCCACCGGCATCGCCATCACCGCCACCGGCACCGAGGTCGGCGATGGCTATTGGG
>JAMOAX010000127.1:0-8365 GCA_039908555.1 Magnetococcus sp. DMHC-8 | reverse complement strand
TGCACAGCCAGTTGCAATTCGGTGCCCTGATCGGTATACAGGAGTTGCTCGGCAACGTGGCTGGCACCCGGGACACCTATCGTGCGGTTTCCCACTGCACGGTCATTCGTTTTTCCTCTGCGTTGTTCAAGGCCTTTCTGGAAAACAACGGCCTGCTGAGTCACATGGGGTCGGTGATGGACAAGGTCGAGTTTTTGCGCAAAACGCGCCTGTTTGCCGAACAGACCACGTTCCAGTTGATTCATATCGCGCAACAGATGGAAATGTTGACCGTGCCGGCGGGCGGGCGCATCGTGATCGGAGCGGGTCAACAACTGTGGCTGGTGGTGCGGGGGGGGGTGCAATTGACCAATGGAGGGGAGGGCGCCGTCGTCCTGGTCGAGCCCACCGACTTTTTCGGTGAAGAGTCCTACCTGACCGATGAGCCCAGCGGTTGGCAGTCGACCGCCACCTGTGCCACCGAACTGTATCGATTGGAGCAGGCCACGATCAACAAGATTCCCATCGTTCTGTGGAGAATGCTGGAGGAGCATGACAAGCGGGTGAAACAGCTAAGGATGGTATCATGACCGACATTTCCCCTTTGACGGCCATCTCTCCCCTGGATGGTCGTTATGCCGCACAGACTGCCGCGTTGCGGCCTTTTTTTTCCGAGTATGGGCTCATCAAGCGCCGTGTGCAGGTGGAGGCCGGCTGGTTGCAGGCCCTGGCGGCGGACCCTGCGATTGTCGAAGTGCCGGCATTGTCGAATGAGGCGCTGTCTGTTCTGCAGGCCATCGTGCAGGAATTCACCGAGGCGGAGGCGGGCCGGGTCAAGGAGATTGAGCGGGTCACCAACCATGATGTCAAGGCGGTCGAGTATTTTTTGAAGGAAAAATTGCAGCATACCCCGCTGGCGTCGGTGGTGGAGTTCATCCATTTTGCCTGCACCTCCGAGGATATCAGCAATCTGGCCCATGGCATGGCCCTGCGGGATGCACGGGAGCAGGTGGTGGGTCCGATCATGCGTCAGGTGATTGAGGCGGTCGACGGATTGGCCCAGAGCGGACGGGATTTGCCCATGCTGTCCCGCACCCATGGACAGCCGGCCACGCCCACCACCCTGGGCAAGGAGATGGCCAATGTGGCTGACCGTCTGGAAAAACAATACCGGCGCTGCATGGCCGTGCCGGTCTATGGCAAGATCAACGGTGCGGTTGGCAACTTCAATGCCCACGTGGTGGCCTACCCGGAGGTGGATTGGCCGGCGCTGGCCAGACGGTTTGTCGAGCAGTTGGGTTTGACTTATCAACCGCTGACCACCCAGATTGAACCCCATGATGGCATTGCCGAACTGTTTGATGCCATTGCCGGCTTCAACACCGTGCTGCTCGATTTTGACCGGGATGTCTGGACCTACGTCTCCTTGGGCTATTTCAAACAGTTGACCGTGGCCGCCGAGGTGGGTTCCTCGACCATGCCCCACAAGGTCAACCCCATCGATTTTGAAAATTCCGAGGGCAATCTGGGGCTGGCCAATGCCGTGCTGCACCATCTGGCCGGCAAGCTGCCTGTGTCGCGTCTGCAGCGTGACCTGTCCGATTCCACCGTCTTGCGCAACATGGGGGTGGGGCTGGGATATGCCCTGTTGGCCTACCGTTCCACCCTCAAGGGGCTTGGCAAGCTGGCGGCCAATCCCCGGCAACTGGCCGATGACCTGGAGCATACCTGGGAAATTTTGGCGGAACCCATCCAGATGGTCATGCGCCGTCACGGCATCGACCGCCCCTACGAACGCCTGAAAGAGTTGACCAGGGGACAAAAGGTGACCAGGGAGTTGCTGGAGGGTTTCATTCAGGGGCTGGAGCTGCCCTTCGAGGCGAAACAGCGTCTGCTGGCCCTGACGCCCGCCGGTTATACCGGTCTGGCCGGCCCGTTAAGCCGAACCCGGGGGGGGTGAAAGCGTGGTGGTTCAGGGTTGGGTTGCCAGCCACTGCCGTGCCACCGCCAATTGTTCGGCGCTCATCTCCTGTTCGGCCATTTCCCGGTTGTCCAGGGCGTCCAGCATGCCCCCCGCTGCCGCCCGCGTGAACCACTGATAGGCCTGGACCAGATCCATGGGCAGGCCGTGTCCCGTTGCGTACAGGATGCCCAGGTTGTTTTGCGCCTTGCTGTCACCCTGCCGGGCGGCCAGGTCGAACCAATAGGCCGCCTTTTCCGGATCTTCCGGCGTGCCCAGTCCCTCCAGGTACATGCTGGCCAGATCGTGCTGCGCCAGGGCCATGCCTTGCGCTGCCGCCAGGCTGTGCCACCGGAAAGCTTCCGTATAATCCTGTTGTATTTCAATTCCTTCCAAAAACAGGGCGCCCAGGTTATGTTGGGCCTTGGCGTCACCCCATTCGGCCATGGTCAGCAGGGCCTGATAGTAATCCTCTTCGGAAAAGGCATGCATACCCGGTTGTGCCATCTGCTTCAGCAGGGCACCCGTCTCCGGGGAGTCGGGGATGGGGGTGATGGTATTCACGCTGGATCAACCCTTTGGGGAATCGGCAGAGACCGGACCGGAGGCGTGCTCTTCTGTCTGTCCGGTCAACTCGGCAACGGCGCCATTAAACCCCAGAACCGGAGAAAAGACAACCTCTGCGCCACCGACCCTGTTCTTCGGGCGGTGGCTACTCCTGCATTATTTGGCATGATTATTGCTTTGGCAACCTGTAATGGCTGCAGACGTACAGGGTTTTTTTGTGAAACCGGTCAGTTGCCGCTTTTGGGTATCCGTTCGGTATTGTGATGAGGGGATGGCATACAGCCGTCCGTTTTGGAAGGAGAGAGAGCAAATGGCGAGTTTGTCCACCACCCCGTCAAAGGGTCAACAGGTTGAAATTGCAGGTGTTGCTGGGGATGTGCTGGGTCAATTTGTGGACCGGATCGAGCGTCTCGAGGAGGAGAAGGCGGAACTGGGTCAGGATATACGGGATATTTATCTGGAGGCGAAGGGTAACGGTTTTGATCCGAAGGTCATGCGTCAGATTGTCAGCCTGCGCAAGAAGGACCGTCGCGAGGTGGACGAAGAGGAGGCCTTGCTGCAGTTGTACAAACAGGCACTGGGCATGACGCCGCCCACCGTCCAGTAGCGGGATTGTCGAGTCGTGGAGCAACCCCGTATGCGGGCCGCAGCGTCTGCGGGTGGTGTCGAGCCGGTGGCGCATCCGTCCGGGTGGCGGGAGGCGCACGGGGAGGCTGAGGCCGACGCGGAGAGTGTCTGGCAGGCCACGGGTTATGGGCGGGAGGCCTGGCAGGCGACCCTGGCCTACTGGCTGGAGAGTGGCGTCGTGTTTCGCTCCGGCAGTCAGCTGGAGTTTTACGTCCCGCCCCCCCAGACGCGCCGGGAGATGCCTGTGTCTCGGACGGTCGAGTCGTCGCCGTCCGAGTGGACGCCGGCGGTGCCGACGGTGCCGGTCGCAGCTTTGGTGCAGCCATTTGCCTTGCCGGTGGGGGAGCGGGATGCGGCTTTGCCCGATGCCTTGCCGGTGGGGGAACGGGCGGCGATCCTGGCCGATCTGGCGGGGCAGGTTGGGGTTTGCGAACGGTGTTCCCTGGCCAGAACCCGCACTCAGGCGGTATTCGGGGTGGGGGCGGTGGATGCGGCGGTGGTGTTTGTGGGAGAGGGGCCTGGGGCAGAGGAGGACATGCGGGGGGAACCGTTTGTCGGGGCGGCGGGTCGATTGTTGGACAACATGCTGCGGGGAGTCGGGCTGGGTCGCTCCCAGGTTTTTATTGCCAATGTGGTCAAGTGCCGCCCCCCCGGCAACCGCAATCCCCAGGTGGAGGAGGTGACGGCCTGTCAGGGCTATCTTTTTCGGCAACTGGAGGTGATCCGTCCCCGGGTGATATTTTGCCTGGGCAAGTTTGCCCTGCTGTGTTTGACGGGCCATGCAGGTGCAGTGGGTCAGGCCCGTGGCCAGTCATTTTTTTGGCGGAGCATTCCGGTGATAGCCAGCTATCACCCTGCCTATTATCTCCGTACCCCCAGCCGCAAACGGGCTGCCTGGGAGGATTTGTTGCGCCTGATAAAACTGTTGCAGCCGGTGCCCTGATCCGCCTGTTGGCCCACCACCTGCCACTTTGCCAGCGTCAGTACCGGTGGTGTCCCCAACCCCGGTGATGGTGATGGTGGTGACGGCGGTGCCGGTGCGGGCCGAAGCCGTCGTAGAGATACCAACTCAGTGCGGGATAGGGACGGTAGACAGGCGCCGGACTTGTCACCACATACTGGGTGGGGGAAGGCACGACCACCACGGCTTGTGCCGGAGTAGTGGTCACCGGCGCGTGCCGATCCATCAGGCGCCATTGGCCGTACTCGTCCCGGCAACTCAAACCGGCCAGATTTTCCTGCCTGCCCTCGATGGTGGCTTGAATAGTGACATCCCGACAGATGCGTCCCTGCATCTCACGGGCCGGTTGCGGCGTTACCAGGTAAGTGACCTGGGTCTCCGGGTTGACCCAGGTTGCTGTTTGGTAGGAAGGGGAGGTTTCCAGGGAGTGATGCACGACCATGCGTCCCTGTTGTTCCGCCTCATTGCCGATGGCATATCCCAGCAGCCCCCCCGCTACTGCCCCGATCAGGGTGTTGCCTGCCCGATGCTTGGCCGGGCCCGTCAGGCTGCCCACCAGCGCCCCGCTGAGCGCCCCCGCTGTCGCACCTCCCCCGGCGTCCGCACGGAGTGCCACCGGCGCCACCAGCAAGCCGATCACCACCGCCAGAGCAATCAACCCGTGTTTCATGCGCGTTACTCCTTGCCTGCCTGCTCTGTTGTCAGGGATAAAAATCCATTTTTCTGTCCCGCACTGCCTCGATAAACACCTTTTCTCAGCAACTGGAATACGGTAACATGACCATGCGGGAGAGTCAAGCGGCGGTCGGATGAAAAACCAGAGCACCGGTTTGCGATTCATTGCAATATTACCGTATGTTATCAAATGGTTGCCCGTTACAATCGGTTGCCGGAAGGGGGTGTGGGCGGCAGAGCGCTGCCGGCATCGTGCCCGGTTTGGGGATGGCGCGCCGCGGCGGCAAAAGGGCCTCCGGCGGCATGGCCATCATCTGTTTGTTTATGGAGAGTGTCACATGAGTGAATCCGTTTCTGTCATGCGTGCCGGGCGGTGGGTGCCCGGACGGTTGGTCCTGATTCCGGCCCTGCTGCTGGTGGCTACCCCCCTGTTGTCCGGTTGCGGAACCAAGGCGCAATCGGGGGCGGGGATTGGCGCCCTGGGGGGTGGACTGGTGGGCAGCCTGGTGGGCAGTTCCCACAATCGGGGACAAAATGCCCTGATCGGTGCGGCCATCGGCGGTCTGGTCGGCTATGCCGTCGGCAACGAGATGGACAAACATGACAAACAAAAACTCAACCATGCCCTGGAAACCATGCCCTCGCGGCAGACCTCCTCCTGGGTCAACCCGGATACGCGGGTCGAATATGCCGTCACGCCCCAACCCGCCTACCAGTCCGAGGGGCGGCAATGCCGTCAGGCGGAAATCGCCTCCATCATCGATGGCAGACGGGAAACCGTGCTTAAAACGGCCTGCCGCCGGCCTGACGGGCAGTGGGAGATCTGATCATCCATATACCCTGCACTCCATACTGATGCCGGCATGCAACCGGTCGGCGGACAGGTCGGAGGAGAGAATAGACGGGTGACGTGCAGAAAAACCTTGACCCTGTAGTGACTACAGGGTGTTTCCTGGCGGTGTTGACCGTTATGACCTCCAGGGAGTTTTGCCAATGTCCAGCCATGACGCTGCCTTTTGGCAGCACGAACACCACTTTGGCCTGAATGTCCAACAGGCCGCAGAGCGACAGACCTACTGGGTTGTTGCGCTGACTCTGACCACCATGATCGTGGAACTGGTGGCCGGTTATGCCACCGGTTCCATGGCCCTGACCGCCGACGGTTGGCACATGGGCACCCATGCTGCGGCACTGGGATTGGCCGCATTCGCCTATGTCTTTGCCCGCCGCAACGCCAACAATCCCCGTTTTACCTTTGGTTCTGGCAAGGCCGGCCCTTTGGGCGGGTTTGCCAGCGCTGTGACGCTGGCTATCGTGGCCTTGCTCCTGGCCATCGAATCATTCCAACGTTTGCTTGCGCCGGTGCCGGTGGAGTTCGGCGTGGCCCTGGCGGTGGCCGTCTCGGGCCTGGTGGTCAATCTGCTGAGCGCCTGGTTGCTTGGCAGTGCCCATGATCATGGCCATCATGCCCATCACGCCCCTGATCGTGACCACGACCATGACCATGACCATGGCCATGACCATGGCCATGACCATGACCATGACCATGACCATGACCACGACCATGCTCATCACGTGGCGGCGCCCCATCACCAGGACCACAACCTTCGGGGTGCCTATTTGCACGTTCTGGCCGATGCCCTGACTTCGGTCACGGCCATTGTCGCGTTGATTTGTGGTATGACCCTGGGCTGGGTCTGGATGGACCCCCTGATGGGGGTCATTGGTTCGGTCGTGATTGGCATATGGGCCTTTGGCCTGATTCGGGAGAGTGCCAAGACCCTGATGGATGCCGAGGACAATCAGCCCCTGCGGGAGAGAATCATCCGGGTTTTACAGACCCGGGAAGAGTGCGAGATCGCTGATCTCCATGTGTGGCGCGTGGGACCGGCCAGTCATGCCTGTATTGTCTCCCTGATCGCGCACCAACCCCGTGATGCCGCTGTCTACAAGTCCCATCTGCGCGGCATTGCGGGCCTGGACCATGTTTCCGTGGAAGTCAATCACTGTCGCACTTGTCAGTGAGTGGGTAAAATCCCCTTTTTTTTGGCGGAAAATGGGCCTACAATGCCGGCTTGGTGTGGGGGCGCGCATTCCGGTCAAAACCTCGCACCCAGGCTGGGAAAGAGGCCTGTGCTCGGATCGGCTTTCTTCAGGGGACCCATGAATCACAGAATATCATTCCTTGTGCTGCTTGTGCTCTTGCTGCTCTCTGGACATCTGGTTGCCCAGGAAAGCATTGCTGCGCTGCGCAGGGCGGCAGAACAGGGGGATTCTACGGCCCAAAACGACCTGGGAATGCGCTATGCGTTGGGCGCAGGCATGCCTCGTGATGATCAAGAGGCAGTCAAATGGTTTCGCAAGGCCGCTGAACAGGGTGATGCCGAAGCCCAGTACAACATGGGCTTGATGTATGCCAGAGGTCAGGGGGTGTCACAAAATGACCAGGAGGCCATGTGGTGGTCGCGCAAGGCGGCGGATCAAGGGTATGCAAAGGCTCAGTCTCTCCTGGGTGTGATGTACGAGCAACTCCAAGGTGATCCACAGGCACATCAGGAGGCGGTTAAGTGGTATCACAGGGGGGCGGCTCAGGGGGAACCGATAAGCCAGTTGAAACTGGGGCTGCTGATGGAACAGGGGCAAGGTGTTCCCCGTGACGGCGTGCAAGCACTTGTCTGGTTGTATCTGGCACAATCACATGGGAATGCGGATGCCAAGTCCCATATTGACCGTATTGTCAAACAGTTGGACACACATCAGATAGCTGAGGTGCAGGAGAAAGTACGGCATTGGAAGTCAACGGATTCCTATTCACCGGCGAGAGAAATGCCGACTCCGGACAGTTCGTCTTCCCAAGTGGCAGCAGCGACCCCGGATACGGCGATCATCCAGACGACGATTCCTCCAGACAAAGCAGAACCGGATATGGTGGAGGTGCTGATTTCCACGAGTATTTTCCCTGCTCATCTGGATGAAATTTCTACGCTCCCTGCCGCCGCCGGACCCCGCGTGGAGGACTCCCCTCCGGTTGTTGCGGTGCAAGCAACGGAAAAACCGCTGCACATGGCGATCAAACCGTTCACGAACGCCCGGATGCAAGCTGCGCCCATTGCAGGGGAGATGGCTTCAGCAGTCGGGGGGGAACCGGGTGTTCCAGGTGAGGTGTCCCAGTTGCTGGGCGAAGCGACTCTCTATCTACAGCAGGCGCGCCATCCCAAAAGCGGCCCTCCACCAGAAGGGCAGGAGGCTCTGCGTAAATTGAGACAGGCGGAACGATTGGACCCCAAGAACAGCTCCGTTGCGCGGGCACTGCGATTGTACGCGAGGCGACATCTTGCCTGTACCGGCCTTTTTGCCTCCAAGGAGACGGCTGACAAGGAGATCAGTCTTATCCAGGCGTTGGGTATTCCCGCGTTTCAACAACCCATGCGTGTACAGGAAAAACCCATGCTGAGAACCTGCATTGGACTTTTTGCGACACAGGAGGAGCTTGAAAAAAACCTGCACCACATGCGGACTGCTCTGGGTAACAAAGAGGCCATACTGCGTGTCTATGAGGATGCTGATTTTCCAATTCTTTCAGGTAATTGAACGCC
>JAMOAX010000298.1:0-1645 GCA_039908555.1 Magnetococcus sp. DMHC-8 | reverse complement strand
GGACCCGCCAGGGGGGTGACCCCCCTGGACCCGCAGCAATTTTTCAAAGCCTGTCACATCAGATTGGTTGCCCCACCATATCGGTTGGCCACCGTCACAGCTTCCAACGGGTCAACCCCTTGAACACCCCACTGGAAATGTGCCGCCTGGCCAGCAGATGGGTATCCGTGCCGTTGCTCAAAAAGGTTAAATCCCGACTCTCAGCCAGCTTTCTCAATGTCTTGGCCGAATAAAACGAAAGATGCCTGCCGCCCTCCAGCGCGTAGTACGGCCACTCGTTCGGCTTGGGCAACGGGTCCGGCAACAGCCGGGTTGTCAACAACAGACTGTCGCTCACGGCAAAAATATGGTCCAACGCCTGACCGGGATCGACACAATGCTGAAAACATTCCAGAGCGGTCACCAGCTCATAGCGGTCACCCGCCACCGCCTCAAACCCCCGCGCCAACAGGTTCGGACAATAGCTGTCCTGCCAGTAAAACTCAAACCCCTCATCCCGCATCAGACGGACAAACAAACCATCGCGGCCACCATAGTCCAAAAACTTGCCCTGGGCATCGAACAGGTTCCATAACAACATGGCCACAAAATTTTTCAACTGCAACGCGCGAGCCATCCCATCGGCATCATCCCTGTCACCCACCTCCTGCGCGTTGACAAGATCCGCGCAGGCTTCGTCCAGCCAATAGGGCTCTTCCGTGCACAAAAAATCACAGCGCTCGCACAGGTAATAGGCCACCCGATGCCTGCCCAGCACGGTCGCATGAAACCCGTACTCCGCTGTCCCGCCGCACAACTTGCACACCTGTGCCGCCCAGGTAAACCCCTCCGGCACCGCAGACTGAAAATGCCGCAAAATACGCATCACCCGGTCAGGTTCCGCCTTGCCAACCGAACAAACCCACATGTGACCCACCGACGGTGCCACCAACCGGTCATACGCCTCCTGCTGCGCCTCCGCCGACAGGGCTGAAAACTGGGTCTCCAGATGCTGCAGACCGATCTCCTCCTCCGTCTGGTTGCTGAAAATCAGACCACCCAGACTCAGGGCAACCGACATGATCAAGTCCCGCTGGCCCCTCTTGTCCAACAACATGGCCAGAATATAGGCTGAACGCACCCGCCCCTTGGCAAGCAGTTGCGCCGTGGCCGACAGCATGTCCTGCGTGCCATGTCGCCTGCCCTGGACAAAATCCAGAAATTCATGGGTGTCATTGCAGGCGTCCAGACGAAAAATGGTCTCAAAAAAATCGTACGATTCGTTGTTTGCCAACGTGCTCTCCTCCCTCAACGGCCCCTCCCTGGCACCGGGATGGGCCATCCGGCTGGTCAATATGCCGACTGCCAGCGCCAAACTGCACCGCCGGCCACGACGATCAGGACTTCCATGATAGGAAGAAATCCGCCAAACTGCCAGCAGAAATGCCCCACCCGGACGATCGCAGGGAGGACCAGGGTCCTCTCCCGGGGTATGGACGCAACGATGCGCAGGGCCGCGAGGAGCCAGACATGCATCCACTCAACCTGCACGGACGCACCATCCTGATCACCCGCCCGCAACCGGAGGCCGCGACCACCGCGCACCAGGTAACCTGCGGCGGGGGATACCCCCTGCTGGCCCCCGCCCTGACCATCCAACCCCCAC
>JAMOAX010000126.1:0-8465 GCA_039908555.1 Magnetococcus sp. DMHC-8 | reverse complement strand
CTGGAAATGCTCGCGGGCCAGCAGGTGTGACCCGGCCAGCAGTGCCACACCACCAACCTGGGCAGCACTGTCCATGGCCAGGGTCCGCAAACCGGGATGCCTTGCTGCTGCCATGATGGATAAGCCCCTCGCCAACAAACACTCTGCCCCGGCATCCTCCGACCACCGCATGTCCGTCAGAATTGCCATGCAGCAGGACGGCTGTCTCTGGGAAAACATCGCGATGCCGGCAACATATCCCCTGCGACGTCGCCCGGATTCGTCCGCAGGACGCTACCGGGCAACCCGCAAAATTATCCCGGCACCCTGTACCAAGAAGCAAGGGAAAAAATGGACCACCCGATGCGCCGGAACCCGGCCAGATCTGAACAAGATGTTATTTTCTGGCACTTTATTGGTTGCAGGCAACGACCCAGGCCTTCCTGTCCGCCTCACTGATCAGCTTGGTTGCGGGGTGGGATGATCCACTGGAACTGACCACGGGTTTGCCCGTCTTGGAATCGATGGGCACACAAACCTTCGCGACAGCGGCATACCACTGCTCTTCAAAATCCCGACAGCACGACAATCTGGCAGAACCGCCACCTGCCTTGCCAGCCGTGGAGTCGTGGCACTGTTTTTTGGCGTTGGTGGCCCACCTGTGATAGTCTGCCAACAATTTTGAGGGCTTTTTGCAATCTTCCACCAATGGCCACGCGGCCCACCCTGGTGCAGGAGCAAGCAGCAGGATAACGGATAACAGGGTGACAGACGGAGCGAGTCTCATGCGGTCCTCCACTGAAGCAAGTCGGTTGCCGAGGTGTTCATGCTAACGAAATTGATTGGTGATAAAAAGTGAAAATGAGCGACTGACACAGGAACTGACCGTTTCCAGACAACAGGGATGTCATATCCACACGATACCGGTTGCCAAGTGTCCATCCGGGTACAATCGCAACCAGCGACATCCGGCAGTCTGCGTGACAAAGACCGGATGCGTCGTCCCCGTGGCAAATTGGACGCAGGTGGAGGGGGCGCTGAGCAGGTGGATGCCCTGCCGTTCCCCGGCAAACGGATAGTGAATGTGGCCGAACAGGAGTGCCCGCACCCAGGGATGACGGGCCAACACCGTAAACAAATCGTCCGGATTGGTCAGGGCCATCCGGTTCATCCATGGCGTGTCCAGAGGCATGGGCTGGTGGTGCAGGGCAACCAGGGTGGGCATGCCCGGTTGAGCGAGCAAGGCATCTTCCAGGCTGGACAGCTCCTCTGCCGGGAGCAGACCGGCCGGGTTGTCCGGATCTGTCAGGGTCGAGTTAAGGAAGACCATCTGCCATCCTGCCACCACGACCGAGCGTTGCCAGACAATGGGATGCCCGGTCAGGGCGGTCTGCATGCAGACCAACCGGTCGTGATTGCCCGGTACAGCGTAGACCGGCATTCCCAGACGGGCGAACAGCTGTTCCGCCCGTTCGTAAGACTCCGGCGTGCCATCCTGGGAAAGGTCTCCCGTGATGATGGCCAACCGACTCGTCGTCGCCCCCGCCTGGGCCGCAGTCACGGTGGCCGCCAGGGCATCGGCAGAACGCACACCACCGATCTCTCCGTTCGGTGCCGCGAACAGGTGACAGTCGGAAAAATGCAATATCTGGAACATGAGACGGCTCCTCTCTTGCCCGTTTTGCGTAGTCGGGACGGCCAACAAAGGGCAGCTTTCCGCAAAGACCACGGTGGGTCAAGTGTCGGCGTGCGGGTCGACAGTCTGCGGCCATGGTACGTGCTTGACCCGGGCCTGATCGTCCCCTACCATGGCCCCGCCGGCTGGGTCCGGGTGTTTGGTCCGGCAACCCGGCAGGAAAAAGGGCAGGTCTGTGCCTGCCGGTGCGGATTGCAGAACAGCAGACAGGCAAGGGAGCCACCAGGATGGCAGTTGTGACAGGACATCAACCCAAACATCTGTTTGATCCGGCACGGGCTGCCTCTCTGCTGGACCCGCAACGGCGTCTGGTGGCAGACCCGTTGGCGCTGGTGCGGGAGATGGGCATTGAGCCCGGCATGCGGGTGGTGGATCTGGGCAGCGGGGCCGGATTTTTTACCTCGGCATTGCTGGATGCGGTCGGTGCGGCAGGCCGGGTGGCGGCGGTGGAGTTGCAAGAAGCCATGCTGGTCCTGCTGCGGGAAAGGTTGGCGGCACATCCCGGCCTGGCGATGCTGCAGGCGGATCTGCGGGATACCGGGTTGACAACGGGAGCCTGGGATGCCGTATTCGTTGCCTTTACCCTGCACGAGGTACCGTTGACCGCCGCCCTGGAGGAAATACGCCGCCTGTTGCGCCCCGGCGGCCTGTTGACGGTGCTGGATTGGGGGCACGTGCGGACCTGTCCTGAACGGGAACCGGGACGACCCGCGGGACCACCGGAGGAGGAGCGTTTGTTGCCGGAAACGTTACGGCAGCACTTGGCAGAGACCGGATGGCGAGAGACGGCCTATGGAGAGCGATTGGGTGGCTGCCATTACTGGATCAACGCCCGGTGACCGGTTCGGTCAGCAGATCCAGTATTCTTTCCGGTGGCCGACCCAACGCGGCCCGTGTACCCGCCAGGACGATCGGGCGCTCAATCAGCCTGGGATTGTTCACCATGGCCAGAATGAGTTCCTGGCGACCGATGCCAGGGTCACTCAGACCCAGGGTCCGGTAGAGAGGTTCTTTGGTGCGCATGATCTGTCGCGGTTCCAGTCCCAGTGCCGTCAAAACCCGCTCCAGTTCCTGGGCAGACGGCGGTTGTTCCAGGTAGCGCACCACCTGGGGGACGATCCCGTTTTCTTCCAGAAGTTTGAGTCCCTGGCGGGATGTGGAACACTGGGGATTGTGCCAGATGGTAAACGGCGCGGTGAGAGAGGTCATTTGTTCATCCTTTTGGGTGGTGCAGCACAATACCGGATACCGGAAACAGTCGGTAGTGTGGTCCATGACCAGACCGGTGGCCTGCATGTGGGCATACAGGACAGTACTGCCGACAAAGGTCATGCCGCGCTGCCGCACATCCCGGGAGAGGGCATCGCTTTCCGGCGTGGTGACGGGAATGGCCGACAGGGTCGGCCAGGCATTGATACGTGGTCTGCCATCCACAAAGCGCCAGACATAGGCATCAAAGCTGCCAAAAGCCGCCTGGATGGCGAGAAAAACCTGTGCATTGCGGACCGCGCCGGCAATTTTCAGGCGATTGCGCACGATGCCGGCATCCTGGCAGAGGGCGTCGATCCGGTCCGCCCCGAATGATGCCACCTGGACAGGATCAAACTGCGCGAAGGCCCGGCGATAACCCTCCCGTTTGCGCAGGATGGTATCCCAGCTCAACCCGGCCTGGGCGCTTTCCAGCACCAAAAATTCGAAGTGACGCCGGTCTTCATGCACCGGCACTCCCCACTCGTCGTCATGATAGGCCGTGTAATAATCCCTGGTCAGGTTCACCCAGGCACAGCGCACCCGGTCGTTCATGGATTCCTGCTCCTTGACAGACCTGCCACCGGCATCCGCACCCAAGGCCGACAGCCATTCAAAGGGGTCACATGGTGAATGTCAAGCAATATCCTGCAACTGGACCACCAGTGCCCGCGCATCGGGAAGAAACGCCTGGACCTGGGCAAACGTGCGATCTGCCAACGCTGCATCGTAGATATGTGATGTGTTGTTGCGGGCTTCATAGTGGGCCAGCCAACGCTCAACATCAACGATCAGGCCCTTGATCGCTGCTTCCCGGAATATATCCTTCCTGGAACGCAGCCTGTCGGTATCGACATCAAAACGTTCCCTGAGAAACCTCTGCAACAATTTCCATGACAAATCCATCGCTATTTCAAAACGTTGAATAACACCATCCCGTATGCTCAGTACGTTCGGATACTGTTCATGCTCCACCAGTCCCTGCCCAATGGCGGCAACAGCCAGCTCCAGGGTGTCAACGCTCAATCGGGACATGGACAACCTCCTCATACTGCCGTGTCGGGAAACGTTCAAAACGCAGCAGCAGGACCGGAAACGAAATCCTGCCTCAATGCGCCAAGTAATGCAACAGCCGCACCAGACTGTCGGTGCCGGCATGAAAGGTGGGCAGATGCAGGCTTTCGTTGGGGGAGTGGGCATTGGCGTCCGGCAGGCCGAAGCCGATCAACAGGGTGTGAATGCCCAGCAGAGTGGCAAAATCGGCCACGATGGGGATCGATGCGCCTTCGCCGATCCAGAGTGGTTCCTGCTGAAAACTCTCTCGCAGCGCACGGCGGGCGGCCTGCATGGCCGGCAGATCGTGGGGCACGGCCACCGCACATCCGCCACCCGGCAGGCGATTGACCTCCAGGGTGACCTGGGGCGGGGTAATGGCAAGGAGATGGGCCGCGACCAGTGCGGCCATGGCCTCCGGGTCCTGGTCGGGCACCAGTCGCATGGACAACTTGGCATGCGCCCTGGACGGCAACACCGTCTTGCCCCCCGGTCCGGTATACCCTCCCCACAGGCCATTGATTTCCAAAGTGGGACGCAACCAGAGGCGTTCCAGGAGGGTGTAGTCCGCCTCCCCCCACCCCTGGGTGAGTCCCAGGTCGCGCCAATAGGCCGCCTCGTCGAACGGCAATTGGGCCCACTGCTGCCGCACGACCGGATCGGGCGGGCATACCCGATCATAAAAACCCGGAATCCGGACGGTGCCCTGATCATCCTTGAGGCTGGCCAGCAACCGGGCCATCATTTCCAGCGGATTGGCCAGCACCCCTCCGTAGCTGCCGGAATGGAGATCCCGGTTCGGGCCGGTCATCACCATCTCCAACAGCACCAGACCGCGCAGCCAGGCCGTCACGGCGGGTTGGCCTTCTGCCCACATGTACGAATCGGAGACCAATGCCAGATCAGCCGCCAACTCGGCCCGATGGGCCTTGATAAAGGCCGGCAGGTTGGGCGAACCGATCTCCTCCTCCCCGTCCAGGAGAAAAATGACATTGACCGGCAGCGCACCGGTCGTCCTGAGCACGGCGGCCACCGCCTGGATGTGCATCAAAACCTGGCCCTTGTCATCCGTCGCACCCCGCGCAAAAATGCGCTGCCGGTCGTAGCGCGGCACAAAGGGTGGCTGTTCCCACAACGCCAGAGGATCGACCGGTTGGACATCATAGTGGCCATAAATCAGAATGGTCGGCCTGCCCGGAGCCCGCTTCCACCAGCCGACCACCAGGGGATGGCCGGGTGTCGGGTGTACCGTGACCTGTTCCATGCCCGCCTGTTGCAACAGTTGAGCGGAAAAGTCGGCACAGGCTGCCATATCGGCGGCATGCCGGGGATCGCTGGAAATGGAGGGAAAACGCAGATATTCCTCAAGTTGTTGCTGGCGCGCCAGCCGATCCTGGCGCAAGGCGGCGAGGATGATCTCCATCAGGCAGCAGGGGGGTACAGAGAGCGGGGATATTTGACCTGGATCAGGGTGGCACAGCGCTGCTGGAGGGCGTTCCACTCGGCGGTGATACCCAGGTGGACCAGGGTGGCGGTCTTGACGATGCCGTATTCGCCCCCGTCGCTGGTGTCGTTGGTGATGAGGCGGGCGGTTTTGCTGCTCAAATCGCCGACCAGATAGGAGGCCAGGGATTCCAGTCCCGGATTGTGTCCCACCAGCAGGACGGTTTTGACCTTGTCGGGCAGTTCGAAGAGTACCTCCAGCAACTCTTCCGTATCGGCGCCGTAGATGCGGTGGTCCCAGACGATTTTTTTATCTTTTATATCGAGAATTTGACAGACACCGACGGCGGTCTGTCTGGCCCGTTCGGCGGGCGAACTGACCACATGATCCGGGAGCAGTTTGTGTTCCCGCAGCCAGGCACCCATCAACGGGACATCCTTCTGGCCGCGTTTGGCCAGGGGGCGGTGAAAGTCGGAGGCAGCGTCTGTATCCCAGGCGGATTTTGCATGGCGCAGGATGAGCAGTTGGCGGGTCATGGCGTGGATTTCCCCGTTGATCAAGTGTGGAGCAGGCGGACCGGGCCGGTCTGGCCCTCTGGCGACCGGTCGAATCTACTGGATTTTCCCGAGGATGTCAATCAGCCTTTCCGTCCGGCAACCGGACCGGCGACGGCCTGGACGCGACCGGTCGGGAGCAGGTAGGATGGTTGGCCTTTGTATTGCATTAATGGTGTGAAAGGACCGTTGGATCATGCCTGTCGCCGGGTATATCGGTCAGCACATCATCCTGTTTTTCAAAGAGGTATCAGATGGGAATCGCCGCTTCTGCACACCCGGTCACCTCGCCCCGCCGCCAACCCGTTCCACCGCCGGAGGGACAGTCGGAGGGTCGTTCGACAAAAAAATGCCACTACTTGCCGCTCCATTGTCGTGGCTGCGGCCAGGGGCTGACCATTGCCTATCCTCTTTCCGTAACCTTCTGGAAATTCAGTTGCACGACCTGCAACAGGCCCTATTCCATCGAGATTGTCGGCAACCGCAAATGTCTGGTATACGAACAGTTTGGTCGCCGCACCGTCGAGCGGATCGGCTTGACACAGGAGCGCAACACCTACTACCGGGCCCGCTGTTATGCCTGCAACGCCGTGGTCATTGTCTCCCGCCAGGAGATAGGCAAGATCCAGTCGTGTCACCAGTGCCGGTTGGACTATACCGTCAACGAAACTCCGCATGAGGTGTTCTACGAGACGGTCATCCAGCACCAGGGCCATCCGGTCACCTTTCGGGACAAGGTCCAGACCCTGGATGGGCATATTCTCAACAAGGGAAACATGTTTTTCCTGGATGAGGACATCGCCGGCCGGACACAGCAGGAGTGGGTTGAGACCCTGGCCCAGTTGGAAAATGAGTTGACCGCATTGCGGGGTCAGGATGGACCGACACAAACGGTGATGATGCGTCTGCAGGCGGAAAAGAATGGTGTGGGGCAACAACTCAGGCAGCAGATGGCCAAAGCGGCGGAACTGGCTGACCGGGTGCGACTCCTGGAACAGCAGACCCGGGCCCTGGCCACCGAGAAACAGGCGTATGCCGAGCGGGTTGGCCGTTATGACGAGGTCGTTCGCCATTTGGAACAGAAAAGGGAGCAGAGCATTCGTCTGGAAAACCGGCTGGAAACGCTGCAGCGCACCATTCGAGCCCTGACAGACGAACGGGAAGCCTTGCTGGGCAAGCTGGCCGGTCAAACCGAAGCGCTGCACACCCTGGAGCAGGAAAAGGCCAAAAAGAGCCAGAGTGCCGAACAGAGTCATCAGGCAGAGCTCAAGCGATTGCGGGGGGAAAATCAGCTTCTGTCTGACAAGATAAACAGTTACAACGAGTTGCTGCGCGAGCTGGAGCGGCAGACGGAGCGTGCTGCCAAATTTGAGGCCATGTACCGGGAGAGTGAGACCCAGGTCAAGCAGTTGCAGGGAGACAATCATCAACTGGCCAATCGGTTGACCGGTCAGGAGGCGGTGCTGCGTGACCTGGAGCGGCAGACCGGCAAGCTGGAACAGTTGGAGGCGCGCAACCGGGATCTGCACAAAAGGCTGCAACAGTGGCAGGAGAAGCAGTCGGCGGGACGGATCGATCAGACCATGGTGCAGCAATGGGAGCAGGAAAAGCGCCGTGCCACGGAACTGGCAGTGGCCCATCAGGATCTGTCCCGTCGATTGGAGCAGTCGGTGCATGAAAACCGTTCGTTGAGCGAGCGATTGGGCGAACGGGAAAATCGGGTGGCCCTTCTGGAGAAACGGTTGCAGCAGGTAGGCAAGGCGTTGCCGGATTTGGCGCCTCTGGAGGCGCGGTTGCGGGCCTTGCAACAGGAAAACAAGCGCCTGGCGCTCAAGGCCCAGGAACAGACCCGTTTGGAGGCGCGCCTGGTCGAGTTGGAGGCAGAGGTCAACCTGTTGCGTCAGCGCGGTCAGGAACGGCCGGAGCCCCGGGAGGAGTGGTATTGCGAAGAGGGGGAGGAGTCCTGTATTTCGCCGCAGGAAAAAGGGTTTCAGGAGCGGCGCATCCTGGGCATCAAGGGCGAGCCCACCCCGGAGCGCATCAAGGCGGCCTTGCGGAAGCGGATTCGGAAATATCATCCCGACCGGGTAGCATCGATGGGGATGGAGCTGCGGGAGCTGGCGCATCGCAAGACCCAGGAGATCACCCGCGCCTATTCCCAGTTGATGAGTGTGTACGGCAAGGGATGAGACCCATATCGGGCCTTGATCATCGTTTCGTCCATGCTCACATCAGGGAACCGTGCCGGGATTGCGGGTCCAGGGGGGTCACCCCCTTACAAGGGTAGGTTTTTTGTAAAAAATTGCCTGGGGGCCTGGGGGAGATTATCTCCCCCAGTGGGGGTGTGGTGGCAAAGCCCCCACAAAAAATCTTGCGAACTCTATGAGTTCCATTCGGGGCTTTGCCCCGAGCCCCACCAGAGGGCTCTGCCCTCTGGACTCCCGCCGGGGACCGTGACGGTCCCCGGACCCCTGCAATAATTTTATTTAAT
>JAMOAX010000125.1:0-8530 GCA_039908555.1 Magnetococcus sp. DMHC-8 | reverse complement strand
TGAATAAAGCCGCAGCAAAGAGCGGCTGCTTTTTAGAGTCAACGGCGACTTGTTGGGTTCTGCCTGCCTGCGGCGCATGTTGAAAAAGCCGCAGCAAAAAGCGGCTGCGGCTGCTTTTTAGAGGCAACAGCAACAGCAACGGCAAAGTCCCAGGGCGCTGCCCTGGACCCGCCAGGGGGGTGACCCCCCTGGACCCGCAACCATGATGATCAAGGTTTGTGGGGGAGGGGGTTGGAGGAAGCCGTTCCGGGCCGGTCGGTGACGGGAAGGCAACAAGATCCTTTGAACATGCCCGGCAGGAGTGCCATACTGCCGGACGGGGTGGTGTTTTTCTTTTTGTTGGGGAGGGCAGCATGAGTGCAGCGACGGGTGCGGCGGACGAACTGGCGGAGGTGACGGCGGGGGCCATCGTGGTCGCCTCGGCCTCGGTGATCGAGCCGGAACCGGTCGACCGGGTGACACTGGTCCCGGGTGAGGGTGTGGTTGCGGAGGTGCTGCAGGTGGAGAGCGTCGAGCAGATCATTCCCCCTCCGAAGGTGACCCTCTCTGCCCCTGTCGGCGGGCCTGGAGGAACTGTGACCGTGCCGATTGAACCGCTGGGAGATGGTATCGTCAACCTGCTGGCAGACACCGTGGGGCAGGTGGTCAGAACTGCCCGGCGGGCGACCGGGGCCGCCAGGGTGGCCACCCGCAACCGACCGGCAACGGCCCTGCGTCAGGGCGTGCAGGGTGGCGTGCAGGAGGCCATGACCGGTGTCGGGACGTTCGTGCAGCACGGGGCCGATATCATGACGGGCCTGTTCGCCTGCCTGCGGGAGAGTGTGTACTGCATGGGCAAGGTGATCCGGCAACCCTCGCAGCGACCCTGCCGCCAACGGCCGACACCACACCAGACCGCCGCCCGGACCACCTGACCTGTCATACCGTTTCGGCGACCCATTCCGTCACTTCAGCAATCAAACGAGGCCATCATGACGACCGGAAACCCTCACAATGCGCTTTTGTTGGGCATCGATTTTGGCACTTCGCGCACGGCGGTGATGAGCAACCGCAAGTTCAAGGAGCTGGTGCACTCCGTGGTGGGCTATCCGAGAGATATTATCGGCGTCAAAATTTTGAACAGAACCCAGGTGATCGGTATCGAGGCCCTGGAAAAACGTTCCCTGCTGGACTTGCATTTTCCCCTGGAAAACGGCGTACTGCGGGAGGGCAGTGACAAGGAGCTGGAGGCGGCCCATGAACTGTTGCGGTACACCATTGAGCTGGCCGAACCCCGGGCGGGGGAAAAAATATGCGGGGTCATCGGTGTGCCGGCCCGGGCCTCGGTGGCCAACAAGGAGCAGTTGCTCAAGTTGACGGAAGGACTCATGGATATCGCCATGGTGGTCTCCGAGCCCTTCATGGTGGCCTATGGCCTTTCCAAACTGACCAATGCCTTCATCGTGGACATCGGGGCTGGCACCACCGACATTTGCGCCATGAAGGGGACGGTGCCAGCGGTGGACAACCAGGCGACCATCCTCAAGGGGGGGGATTATATCGACGAACTGCTGGTGGCCGCCGTGCGCGACGCCTATCCCACTGCGCAACTGGATCGCCATGTGGCCCGGCGCATCAAGGAAAAATTTGCCTTTGTCGGTGAACCGGGAGAACCCGTCATTCAGGTCTTGCGTCTCAATGGCAAGCCGACGGAGGTCGACCTGACCGATGCCATTCGGGCCACCTGCGAAACCATTGTTCCGGACATCGTCGAACACCTGAAAAGACTGTTGCTGGTGTTTGATGCGGATCATCAGGCGGAGGCCCTTGCCAACATTATTCTGGCAGGTGGCGGTTCGCGCATTCGCGGACTGGGGGCCATGATCGGCCATCACCTGCGGGAGTATGGGGATGTGCGGGTCACGATGGTGGCCGATCCGGATTTCAGCGGCGCTCAGGGTGCGCTCAAGCTGGCCATGGAGTTGCCTCCGGAATACTGGAACCAGATCGGCGATGTGATCGGCACCGTGGGATAACCGGATTGCGATGACGCCGTCACCTGCAGCGCAATCCGCGCATTCCCCGCGCCATCTGCTGGACGACATGGCGGCAGCAGTGTCACAGCCCGATTCCCCGGATGCCGAAGAGGAGTTGCCGCCCTTTTGGCTGGAGCCGGCCCGGGTGGTCCATCGAGAGTGCCGCGATTGCCGCATGCAGGTGGTGTGGTGGGATCTCCTGACCGCTCTGGGGGATGCGGTCTTCATGGCCCTGATGGGCTGGATTACCGGCAGCATGGCGTTGCACGCCCAGGGGTTGCAATCCCTGGGCGATTTTTTCAACAAGGGGGTCACCCTGATCAGCATCAAGACGGCGGCCAAGCCCCCCAGCCGCCGTTTTCCCTATGGGTTTGGCAAGATTCAGTTTTTGTCGGCGGCTTTCGTCGGTTCCAGCCTGTTTCTGGGTTCTTTGGCCTTCATCTACGGCAATCTGCGGCACATCAATCAGGGGTTGCTGTCGGCCCCCAGCTATATCGCCCTGCTGGCGCCCCTGTTGAGCATGCTGGCCAGCTTTGTCATGTACCGTTATCTGCTCTGTGTCAGCGAGCAAAACAACAACCTGGCCTTGACCGCCTCGGCCCTGGACAATCGTCAGGATCTCTTTTCCACCGGGGCGCTGTTGCTGGGCATCTTTTTTTCCATTCTCGGTTGGCCGGTGGCCGACCATGCGGCGGCCATTCTGGTCTCGCTGTTCACGGTCCAGATCGGTTTTTCCATTGCCAGTCGGGCCATTCACGGCCTGCTGGATGGCACCATTCCGGCTGCGGTTTTGCGGCAGATCCGGGCGGCCACCCTGCAGGTGCCCGGTGTACTGGGCGTGACCCGGTTGCGTGGTCGCATGCTGGGAGAGTCCTGGGAGGTGGACCTGCAAATCCTGGTGGATGGGGCATTGCCGACCGGCGAGACCCACCAGACCGCCCTGGCCGTGCGACAGGCCATTCTGCAACAGGTCAAGTATACCGAATCGGTGCATATCAGCGTCCTGCCGCAATAGCAGGACGGCGCTTCTCTTCCGCTGTCTCTGTTGTCTTTAATGAATCTTTTTAAACTATTACGGGTCCAGGGGGATTATCCCCCTGGCGGGTCCAGGGCAGCGCCCTGGGACTTTGCTGTTGCTTTTCAAGGATGCCGCAGCCGGTTTTTGCTGCGGCCTTTTCAGCATGCGCCGCAGGCAGGCGGCACGCAGCACCGGACACTTTTCAAGGATGCCGCAGCCGGTTTTTGCTGCGGCCTTTTCAGCATGCGCCGCAGGCAGGCAGGCTGGTTGGTTGGCGCTGACGCTCTGCCGGATGTCATGATGTTCAAGGCATAATTATATTTTCAAATAGATCATTCAATAAACGTTAATATTTATATTTATATCTATAACAAAAAACACAATCCCGTACCGGTGATGCTGCGCAACCTTTTGACGAACAATTAACCTGTCGATTTTTTTGAATTATCAAATTTTGCCCGATGGCGGTCATCCTGTTGGCAACCGGGACTGTCACACGGTGTCAGGAATTGAAAAATTTCATTGACCCCGGGCCCGCATGGGGATATTAGTACACCCTCGTAGGTAGAGTATTCACGACAACCCAATCTGGAGATCGCCACCATGGCATTGTTCAAGAACCTGTTGACCGTACTCGGCCTGGCTGTATTGCTGGGAGGCGGGTATGGTTATGTCAAGATGGCCCCCATCATGGCCGAGTTTGATCCGGGTTACATGAAGATTTACACCGAGTTTGCCACTGCCCTGCTGACCACGCGGGACCCGGGGGAGGCGATGATGTGGGCGGTGCCGGTGGAAGATCCCAAGTTGACCGTCGATGAGGTCAAGGATGCCCTGAAGAGTCTGGCCTCGGCGCGCAATTTTCTGTTTGTCGGTGAGGCACAGTTTTACAAGCAGGTGGAAGCGGTGACCGGCCAGAAATATCGGCATATCGCCTTTCTCTCGTTTTGCGATGTCAATGTGGGCAAGATGATGGCGGATTACCGGGATGCCTATACCGGTTTCATGCCCTGCCGCGTTTCAGTCGTGGAGGACAAGTCGGGCAAATTGTGGCTGTACACCATGAACCTGGACATGATGATTCATGGTGGTCGTCGTTTGCCGGAGGAGTTGCGCAAGGAGGCCCTGCGCGTCCGGAATGTGATCTGGGATATGGTGCACGGTGCTGCAAAGGGTGAATTTTAGAAGTAGGCTTCACGGGAAAGGGGTGACCGCATTCGTTGGTATCGGCGGGGCGACGCCTTTCGGTGGGCCTTAATCCATTCTGATGGGAGGAAAATCATGCAACAAAGAAAAATCCGCATGTTGACGGTGGTTGGTGGGTTGGTGGCGGGTGTCGTGTTGTTGGGCTCTTCTGCGGCCGAGGCGGATGCCACGGGTCCCATGCTGGCCAACACCTGTGCCGGCTGCCATGGCACCAACGGCATTTCCGGCGGTCCGGCCATGCCGACCATTGCCGGCATGCCAGCCAAGTATTTGAAAGCCGTCATGGCCGACTTCAAGAGTGACAAACGTCCCTCCACCATCATGGGTCGTCTGGCCAAGGGCTATACGGAAGAGGAAACGGCGTTGATTGCCGACGTGCTTTCCAAGCAGAAGTGGCAGAATGCCAAGAGTGCGCCCCAGTCCAAGCTGGCCACTGCCGTGGATGCCAAGCTGGCCAAACAGGGCGAAAAGACGACCAAGGGCGCCAAGTGTGACAAGTGCCATGAAGACAATGGGGTCTTCCAGGATGATGACACGCCGCGCATGGCGGGACAGTGGTTGGATTATCTCCGGTTCAAGATGCAGGATCTCAAGAACCCGGCCATCACCGTTCCACAAGCCGACAAGATGAAGGCGGGGATTGAAAAATTGTCGGCGGCAGAGTTGGAAGCCGTGGCCCACTTTTATGCCAGCCAGCAGTAGACTGTAAAGGAGATCAACCATTATGACCAATCTGACACGTAGAACTTTTATCAAACTGACGGGCGGTGTGGCGGCGGTCGGCTTGACCTCCTCCCTGACGGCGCCGGCCATCGGCGGTGATGCCAAACAGAAGGTGGTTGTGGTCGGGGGGGGATACGGCGGGGCCGTGGCGGCCAAATACATCCGTCTGGCCGATCCCAATATTCAGGTGACGCTGATCGAAAAGAATGCCGATTACTACTCCTGCCCCTTGAGCAACTGGGTGGTCGCCGGCTTCCGGGACATGTCGGTACAAAAGTGGGGCTACGACGGTCTCAAGAAGTACGGGGTCGAGGTGGTGATCGATGAGGTGAAGGGCATTGATCCGGCTGCCAAGTCGGTCTCCACGGCGGGTGGCAAAAAGTTCCAGTATGACCGTCTGGTGGTTGCCCCCGGTGTGGATTTCAAAGAGGTGCCCGGCTACGATGCCGCCGCCCAGGCAAAAATTGTCCATGCCTGGAAGGCCGGTCCGGAGACCCTGACCCTGGCCAAGCAGTTGGCTGCCATGAAGGATGGCGACACCTTCATCCTGGTGGCCCCGGCCGATCCCTACCGCTGCCCGCCCGGACCCTACGAACGGGCCAGTCTGGTGGCCCACTACCTGAAGAAAAACAAACCCAAGTCCAAGGTGCTCATCCTGGATGCCAAGCCCAAATTTTCCAAACAGGGACTGTTCCAGGAGGGCTGGACCCAACTGTACGGCTTCGGCACGGACAACAGTATCATCAAGTGGGTTTCGGGCGCCGAAGGCGGCAAAATGGTGCGGGTGGATGCCAACGAGATGGCCGTCTATACCGACAACAACGGCTTTGAGGAAAAGCATGTCGGTGCCGTCATCAACGTCATTCCGCCCAACATGGCGGGCAGCATCGCCAAGGCGGCCGGTCTGACCAACGAGGGCGGTTGGTGCCCGGTCGATCTGCGTACTTTCGAATCCAAGGTGCACAAAGGCATTTTTGTCGTCGGTGATGCCAGCGTGTCGGGTGGCATGCCCAAATCCGGGTATGCCGCCAACTCTCAGGCCAAGGTGGTGGCAGCGGCCATCGTGGCGCAACTGAATGGCAAGGAACCGGGCGACCCTTCCTACGTCAACACCTGCTACAGCATGTTGAGCCCGGACTATGGCATCTCCGTGGCCGCCGTCTGGAAGTATGATCCGGCCACTCCGGACAAGGTCAAGGAGATCTCCTCCGGTGTGTCGCCTGCCAAGGCCCCGGACTATGTCCGCAAGCAGGAAGCCCTCTACAACGAGAGCTGGTATCAAAGCATCATGGCGGATACGCTCGGTTGATCGGTTGACCGGCCTGTGCCGGGAAGGCGGTTTTCTTCCCGGCATCCGTCCTTTCTCATGCCGCCGCCTGTCGACAGACGGCGGATTGAGGGTGATCGGTGGCGACGAGGTATGGTGACAAGCCATGCCTCGTTTTTTCGTGCAACCCTTGCGCTGTTCGGGAGGGGTTGTGTATGCTGCCCGACCAGGTGATCGGAAGGGAGAGAGGGGTTGGCATGTTCCCAACCCGATTATTGCAACGGGAGATGATGGGATGGCATTCCTGAAAAACATCTGGGCTGTTTTGAGCAAACCCAGCGCGACGATTGCCCTGGGCACCTTGCTGGTGGGTGGCTTTGTGGTGGCCTTTGTCTTTTTCCTGGTGTTTCATTTCGGCTTCATGACGGCCACCAACAAGATGGAGATTTGCATCTCCTGTCATGAGATGGACAGCGTGTACAAAGAGTACAAGGAGAGCGTCCACTATTCCAACCGTTCCGGCGTGCGCGCCACCTGTGCCGACTGCCACGTGCCACATGGCAAGGATATCCTGGATTATATAGACAAATTTTTTGCCAAGGCCAAGGTGGGCACCAAGGATATTTATCATCACCTGATAGGCACCTATCCCGCTTCTGCACCGGAAAAATTTGAGGCGGCCCGCTACCGGTTGGCCCAGGGCATCCTGGAAGAGATGCGGCATCGGGATTCCAAGGAGTGTCGTTTCTGCCACAACTTTGACGCGATGAACCTGGAAAAGCAGGAAAAGTCCGCCGTCAACAAACACAAACGGGCCATAGAAAAGGGGGACAAGACCTGTGTGGATTGTCACAGCGGCATTGCCCACAAGTTGCCGGATGAACCGGAAGGGGCGGACAAAAGCAAGAAGCCGTGATGGTGAGCGAGGCTTTTCACTGAAGCCGGGACCAATTCATTAGGGGGGGCCAGGGGGAATGATCCCCCCTGGTGGGGTCCAGGAGCAAAGCCCCGAACAGAATCAAGGTCTTGTGGGGCTCTGCCCCACACCCCGCTGGGAAGGGGCCAGCCCCTTCCCAGACCCATCCCATTAACCTTTATTTATCAATCTGTCCCGGCTTGAGTGGGAGGCCGTGAGCGATGACGGGCCCGGTCGGCAGTCGGAAACAGTGAACGCAGTCCTTTTTATCAACGCCCAGTTGGAGGCTTGAGATGGTTATGGAGCACAAAAAAGCTGTGACACGCAGGACCTTTTTCCGTACCGCGGGGGTTGTCGGCGCGGCGGTGGCCACCAGTGGTTTGATGGGGGTGCCGTTTCCGTCGGCCCAGGCGGAGGAAGCGGCTGCCCCGGCGGCTGCTCCGGCGGTCGACATGGATGCGCTGATTGCCAAACAGGTCGGGGCCGGGGCCGTCGCCATGGAAAAGATCACCCTCGACATTCCGGCCACCGCCGAGAATGCGGCACTGGTGCGGATGCCTGTCGTGGTCGATCACCCCATGGAGGCCAACAATTTTATCCAGTCGGTGGCCCTGTTTATTGACAACAATCCCAGCCCGTTTATTGCCCAGTTTGACCTGCTCCCCGAGGCGGGCAAGGCGGCCCTGGAGTTCCGGGCGCGCATGGCCAAGACCTCCAAGGTGCGGGTCATTGCCAAAAGCAATACCGGCAAACTGTATGGCCTGGTCAAGGAGATCCAGGTGGCGGCAGGCGGTTGCGCCGGTTGACGCATGGCGCCGGATCGCCAGCGTGTATCCATTTCCACCTGGGCGACACACCTGAACGGACTGGCCAGTTTTGCTAAAATGACTGCGGGTCCAGGGCAGCGCCCTGGGACTTTGCCGTTGATTTTCAAGGCAAGCCGCAGCCGGTTTTTGCTGCGGCGTCCTCAGCATGCGCCGCACAGGCAGGCTGGCGATTCTGGAATGGCTTGTGCCCGTCCAAGCAGGTTGGTTGTCCCATTACAACGCATTGAGAGGAAACAGACATGGCAGACGAGATTGGCAGCCCCAAGATTCGCGGTCCCAAGGACCCGGTCAAGAAAGGGGACCTGGTGGAAATCAAATCCCTCATCAAACATCCCATGGAGAGTGGGTTGCGCAAGGACAAGGCGACCGATGCCCTGATTCCCGCCCATTTCATTGAAAGCGTGGTGGTGGAGTACGGCGGCAAACAGGTGTTGAAGGCAACCTGGACAGGAGCCGTCTCCAAGGACCCCTTCTTCTCCTTCTTCGTCAAAGCAGAGGCCACCGGCCCGCTGAAAATGACCTGGAAAGACAACAAGGGTCAGTCCTTCGACGCTACCG
>JAMOAX010000297.1:0-1670 GCA_039908555.1 Magnetococcus sp. DMHC-8 | reverse complement strand
CGCACCGAGGAGAAGGGCGATGCGGTGCGTCTGAACCATGTGAGTCGCCTGACCGATCCGGTGGTGCCGGCTTCCTATGCGGCCATGCGTACCGAGCTGGAACTGGCCGTGGGTGGTGCGATGAAAACCGGCCAGAAACTCCGGTCCCTCCCCGGCCATATCCGGCAATCGTCCGGCACTGTCCCGTCGCTCCGACCGGTCGACCGGTTTGCCGGTTGCGCCCTTGCCGCTCCGACGCAACCCCAGCCGCCCGGACATGGCCAGACGCTGGCTGAAGCGCACCTCCGGACCCTGGGAATCCCGTTGCCACATGGTCGCATTCATCTGGACCACATGCGCCGCAGAATCCAGATAATAGCTGGTCTTGTCCACCACACGCTGGCTGACCCGCGTCATGACCTCTTCCGCCAGGGCCTGGATGGAGTGGGTCGCAGAACGGTTGGTGATGAAGATGATCAACAAGGCCACCATGCTGATCAGCAGAGAAAAAATGATCGGCAAAAAGATGCGCAAGCGAACGCGCAAAGCAGCGGAAGAGGCTGCCGGACCTCCTGACGGGGTGGCAGATTCAACGGTATGCGACATGGCTGTTGGCATCCTCCTTAAAGCAGGCGCATTATTGCAGCAGTTTGTTGCGTCTTTGAATATTGCTGCGCTGCACATAACTGGTCAGCACCCCAATATCACGGGTCACTTGTTGATCCTGCAGCGTGAATTGTATACGAAACAGTTGTTCCCCGTCCTTGAGGTAGGCCCCCAGGACGTTGGCCTCCACCTCCAGTTTACCCTCCGGGTAGACAATAGTCACCTCCACCTGCGAGTGATCGGCAATCTTCGGAATGGCACCGGTGCCGAAAAAGGCCGCTCCCCGGGCACTGAGATTCCGAAATTTGGCTTCGAACACAATGCCGGAAGGTCGCACAACGGTCAAGGTGATCGTCATGGTACGGTCCACCAACACCCGGACCCCTGACCGCCGTTCCGGTTTCTGTCGCAACACCTTGGGAAAAGCCAGGCAAATCTTGCGGGCCGGGGTGATCTGCAGCAGGCTGGTGGAGCACTCCAGCAGGTGCGAACGGGAGGCAAATTCCAGGCGAATATCCGTCGCACTGCGCACCTTCAGGTTGCCAATCGGCGGCTCCATGGGCATCAACAACAGGTACTGCCCCTCCTCCAGGTGTGACTTGCTTTGTGTCACCTTGCCCCCGTCGCCATCTGTCAGTTCCCAATCAAAATGGGAAAAAAAGGCGGCATTGCCAAACGCAATCTGCACCTGCAAGCGGGCCTCCAGCGCCGAGACAATCAAGGGCACCATCTGGGAGGGTGTCTCCAGGGTCGTCTCCCGGCCTGCCACAACCACGTCAACAGGTTCCGGTGCCTTCTTTTTGAACAATCCGAAAAAACCTTCACCTGTCTCTGCCATCGCCACCCCCTCTTCCCCGCGCGTTGTCTCCCGACCCGGCTGTGACCGACAACGCCTCACCGAATCCAAGGAATCCAGCCACCCAACTCTCGATCAACTAAAGTGGAAACGGAATCAGCCACTCCAACATCGCCGGCTTGCCTGCGGCGCACGCTGAGGGCGCCGAAGCAAAAACCGGCTTCGGCTTTCTCTTGAAATCACAGTCCCAGGGCTCTGCCCTGGACCCGCCAGGGGAGATAATCTCCCC